>NZ_JBHVWC010000111.1:0-20029 GCF_042882445.1 Kitasatospora sp. NPDC058218
GGCCCGCGGCGGAGCCGAGGGCCGGGCGAAAACGCGGGGGCGGACGGCGGCGGAGCCGAGGGCGGGCTGCAACGAGGCCAGGACGACGGGGCGCGCCCGGGGTGGGCGGGCCCGGGGCAGGAGCAGGAAGTCGGCCGGTCCGACTTCCTGCTCCCCGCAGCACCCGTGCTCGGGTGGCCGCACGCCCGGCTACGGGGCCAACCAGAGCGGGGCGTCGGGGAGGAGGGTGACCCGGGCGGCGTCCCAGGTGCCGTAGCGGGGGTTGACGCGCAGGTGGAGGGCGGTGGCGGCGTCGGCCAGGGCGAGGCGGACGGCGGTGTCGCCCGCCGTGGTGCCGGCGTCCTGCCCGGCTGCCTCCGCGAGGTGGCGGATGCCCAGCTGGCGGCGGAGGTGGTCGTCGATCCCGGCGGCGGGGACGCCCCGGGAAGCCAGTACCCGGGCGAGCGGACCGGCACCGCCGTACCGGCTCTCCTCCGCCGTCCGGGCCGCCGCCACCTCGGCGCCGCCCACGGTGAGCCCCCGGTCGGCCACCGCGCGGGCGATCACCGCGTCGAGCACCAGGTCCGTGACGGCTCGCCGCACCAGCCCGTCCGACTCCTGCCGGGCGTCCGCCGAGGCCCCGCCGGCCGTGTCACGCAGTTCCGCGACCCGGGCCTCGACCGCCGCCACCGGGATCCGCCGGCCGTCCAGCACCGCCGCCGTGCCCGGCGTCAGCCCGTCGCCGCCGCAGGCGGCCAGCGCCGAGGCGGCGAGCAGGACGCCGGCGACGGCGGTCCGACGGTGCATGGCTGGTCTCCGGGGTGGGGGTGGCACGCGTCCGGGGCCGCCTTCCCACGAGCGGCCGGGCGTTGTCCCGAGAGTAGGGCGGCCGGGCCCGCACCGCGCGGACCGTGACCCGAACGGGTCACCGGGCGTGCGGCGGCTGTCAACCCTGACGATCGTCCAGGTCTCCCCCTGCCTTTCGGCCCGGGTCGCGGGCCCCCGACCGCCCTACCGTCCTGACCATGACGAACACGGTCAGGACGAGGAAGAGAGCGGCCGGTACGAGAGCGGTCGGAGCGACCGGCACCCGGGCGGCCGTAGCGGCGGTGCTGCTGGGTGCGGGCACCGGCGTGGTCGGGTGGCTGGCGCCGGCCCGCGGCGGGGCGGACGGGCCGGCCCGGGTGACCACCGGCCCGTCCGCCACCGGCTATCGGCGGGTGGCCGAGGTCGTCGCCGATGCGCCGCACCGGCTCGGCTCGCTGCTGGAGCCCGCCACCGAGGCCGGGCTCCTGGTGCTGGGCCTGCTGCTGGCACTGTGCTGGTGGACGGCCCGCAGCCGGCGCGCCGTCGACCTGGTCGCGGGGGTCGCGCTCACCGGTCTCGGCACGGTCCTCGCGTACGGGGCGAGCGAGGTGCTGAAGGTCGTGATCGACGAGGAACGCCCCTGCCGCGCACTGTCCGGCGTCCTGTCCGCGCCGCCGGCCGTCGCGGAGTGCCCGCCGCCGGGCGACTGGTCGTTCCCCAGCAACCACGCGACCCTCGCCGTCGCCCTGGCCACCGGCCTGGTCCTGCTGCGCCCGCGCTGGGCCCTGCTGGTCGTCCCGGTCGGCGGCGCGACGGCCGCGCTGCGGGTGGCCGCCGGGGTGCACTATCCGCACGACGTGGTCGCCGGGGCGGCTCTCGGCGGGGCGATCACGGCTGCGGTGGTCGTCGCGCTGCTACCGCTCGCCACCACCGCCGTGGCGTCACTGGCCGGCATACGGGTGCTGGGCCCGCTGCTGGCGGCGCCGCCGTCAGGCGCGGGGACCACCCGCGCACGCTCCGCCGGTGGTCAGACCGGCCTCGTGCGCGAGGACGGCGGCGGCCGCCCGGTTGGCCACGCCGAGTCGCGCCAGGATGGAGCTCACGTGGGCCTTCACGGTGCCCTCCACCACCCCGATCCGGCGGGCGATCTGACCGTTGGACAGCCCGGCGGCGATCAGCGTCAACACGTCCCGTTCCCGGGCGGTCAGCCCGGCCACCTGTTCACGGGCGGCGGAGCGGCGGTCGGCCGGCCCGCCGGCTCCGGCGGCGGCGAGGTGGGCGACCACCCGCGCGGCCACCTTGGGTGAGAGGTAGGCCGCGCCGTCCGCCACCGCCCGTACTCCGGCGATCAGCTCCTCCGGCTCACCGGACTTGATCAGGAACCCGTTGGCGCCACCGGCGAGGGCCCGCAGGATGTAGTCGTCCTCACCGAAGGTGGTCAGCATGACGATGCCGGTGGTGGCGCCGGTGCGGCGGATCTCGGCGGCGGCGGTGATGCCGTCCGTGCCGGGCATCCGGATGTCCAGCACGACGACGACGGCCTCCCGGCCGTCCCCGGTCTCGGCCACGATCTCGATCCCCGGATCGGTGGTGAGCACCGCGCGGACACCTGCGCGGACCATCGGCTCGTCGTCGGCGATCACCACCCGGATCGGTGTGCCGGTCGAGGCCCGCTCTCCGCCGCTCATCCGGCGCTCACGCGACCAGGGTGTCCAGGGAGATCAGCACGCCACCCTGGAAGCAGAGCCGGTACGCGTCGCCGGAACGGTCGTTGCTGAACGGTTCGGCGGTGATCGCGTAGTACTCGCACGTCACTCCTTCTCCCCGGGGCGGCGGGTTCCCCACGGATGGATGGTACGGAAACTGATGGTCA
Source organism: Kitasatospora sp. NPDC058218 (assembly GCF_042882445.1). Classification (NCBI taxonomy): domain Bacteria; kingdom Bacillati; phylum Actinomycetota; class Actinomycetes; order Kitasatosporales; family Streptomycetaceae; genus Kitasatospora; species Kitasatospora sp. NPDC058218. The sequence continues at coordinate 2,660 of NZ_JBHVWC010000111.1, forward strand.
GGCAGGAACCGCTGGACGGTGGCGCGGTCCTGGCCGACCCGCAGCGACGCGTAGTCCGCCGGGTCCAGCACCGCACGGCCTGCGCTGTAGATCGTCCATCCGCGCAGGACGCCGGTCAGCACCAGCACGGTGACCAGCGGCACCAGCACGGTCGCCGCCATCATCCGGCCCACCCGACGGCGGGCGCGGCTCAGCTCGTGGGCCGGTGACACCGGGGCGGGCCCGGGGGCCGCAGCGATGGCGGCACCGGAGCGCGGCAGGTGGGCGAGCACCTCGAAACCGGCGCCGTCCGCGCGCGGCCCGTGTCGGAGGGTCCCGCCGGCCAGTCTGACCCGCTCGGCCATGCCGATCAGCCCACGGCCGCCCCCGCCCGGTGCGGCCGTCGGGCCCACCGGGGACGGCCCGTTGACCACCCGGATCCGGGCACCGTCCGGGGTGTGGTCCACCCGCACCGTGACCGGCGCCAGCGGGGCGTGTTTGGCCGCGTTGGTCAGCGCCTCCTGCGTCACCCGGTAGGCGGCGTGCTCGGCCGCGCGCGGCAGGCCGTCCGCTGCGCCGGTCACGGTCAGCCGGACGTCCAACCCGGCCGCTGCCGCCTCCTCGACCAGCTGGGCGACTCCCGCGTCGGCGGGGCCCCGGGCCGCCTCGTCCGCCTCGTCCCGCAGGATTCCGATCACCTCCGCGAGACGCTCCACGGCCGCCCCCGCGCCCTTGCGGATCTCCTGGGCCGCCTCACGGTGCGTCGGCGCGAGGTCGGGCGCCAGCTTCAGTGCACCGGCCCGCAGGGCGATCAGGCTCAGGTCGTGCCCCAGGGCGTCGTGCATGTCCTGGGCGATCCGGGCCCGCTCGCGCAGCCGGGCCTGTTCGGCCACCAGCTGCTGCTCGCGCTCCAGCCGCTCCGCCCGATCCCAGCCGGCCCGGACCAGTTCCTGCGACTGCCGCCAGAACCGGCCCGCCATCCAGGGCGCCATGCCCGCGCAGACCACCAGCGACAGGAACGACGTCCCCCGGACCATCCACGCCGGCACCGTCAGCGCCGCCGCCACCCCGACCGCGACCATCGCCGCCAGGACGACCACGGCCCACCGCACACGGTCCATCCGCCACCCGGCGAGGAACGCCGCGCCGATCGCCGGCAGAGCCCACCAGATGCTCACCGTGCTCGCCCCGGTCGCCGTCACCGCACCCGCCAGCAGGCCGCCGTCGAGCCACCCGCTCCACCGCTCACCGTTCGTCCTCACGGCTACGACAGTAGGAGGCGGACAACGACGCCGGATCTGCCGAAAGTCATACGGGTGCCGCGGCCGTACCAGGTGAGCCGGGCTTCCCGTGACGGTCGGCGGCCCGGCGGCCCGGCGGCTCAGGGGGCTGAGGACCAGGGGGCCGCACGGGGATCGACGCGGGGGTCGGCCCGGGGGTCGGGGGGCGCGGGGTTGTTGGTGGTGCGGTGCGGCTGGAGGGTGTCCAGGGTCTGGCGCAGCCGGCGGACGGCCGGGTGGTGCGGGCCCTCGCGGCGTTCGCGGTCGAACAGGAGCTGGAGCAGCCACTGCCAGGCGCCCTCGGCATCACCGCCCGCCGCCAGCAGCAGGCCGATCCGCTCGCGCGCGTCGAACGCCCGCTCCGGGTCGAGGCCCGGAGCGTCGGCGAGCAGCGCCCGGTACTCGGCGAGCGCCTCGGTGCCCTGCCCCAGCCGCTCCAGGCACTCGGCGGCGCGGTAGCGGTGTTCGAGCGCCTGCGGGCCGTGCGGCCCACCGTCGGCGGTGGCGGCCAGCAGCCGGTACTCAGGCAGCGCCTGCCGGTAGCGGCGCTCCTGGTGCAGGGTGCGGGCGTAGATGGTCCGCACGGTGCGCACGAGCGGTGCGCCGTCGCCGAGTTCGGCCTGGGCCCGGGGCAGCAGCGTGCCGGCGAGGTCGAGCACCTCCGCGCGGCGGCCCGCGTCGAGCAGGTCGGAGAGCCGGGCGCAGGCCGCCGCCAGGTCCGCCCCGGACACCGCTGCCCCGGACGCCGTCGGCCCGGTCGTCGCCGCAGCGGGACCCGCGACAGGAGGGGGAGGCGAGGACGGGAGGACGGGCCCCGGCACCGCCGCCAGCAGGAACGGACGCGGTTCCGCGCGCGGCGCGGGCGGCGGCACCGGCGCCGCGGCCTCGTTCGGCCGGGGCTGCGGCTGGTGGGGGTGGCGGTACGGGCGGGCGGGATCGGGCAGCGGCCCGTACCGGGGCTGCGGCGCCCGGGTGGTGGCGGGCAGCAGCGGGAGCAGCCGCGCGTGCACCTCCTGGGCGTCGGCGGGGCGGCCGTCGGGTTGCTTGGCGAGCAGGTCGAGGACCAGTCGCTCCAGCGGTTCCGGGACGTCCGGACGGAGTTCGCGCAACGGCACCGGCGGTTCGTCGACGTGCCGGCGCAGCACGCCGAGCGCGGTGGGCGCGCGGAACGGCTCCTCGCCGGCGAGCATCTCGTGCAGCAGGCAGCCGACCGCGTAGAGGTCGCTGCGAGGGTCGACCGTCGCGGCGAGCGCCTGCTCGGGAGCCATGTAGGACGGGCTGCCGACGGGAACGCCGGTCAGGGTGAGGCGGGTGGCCTCGGTGTCGAGCGCGGTGGCGATGCCGAGGTCGAGCAGGATCGTCCGGCCGTCGTCCCGGACCATCACATTGCTGGGCTTCAGGTCGCGGTGGACCACCGGGACGGCGTGGACGACGGCCAGCGCCGCGCAGAGCTGGGCCGCGACGGCGGCCGCGCGCTCCGACGGGAACGGTGCGTCCTCGGCGATCAGGTCGGCCAGGCTGATGCCCGGTACGCGCTGCATGACCAGGTACAGCTCGCCGCCGTCCTCCCCCGCGTCGAAGACGGTGACCAGGCCGGGGTGGTCGAGGGCGGCGGTGATCCGGCACTCGCGCAGGAAGCGGCGGCGGAGCTCGTCCCCCTGCCGGCGGTGCTCCGTCCCGCCACCGGCGGACGGGTCACCCGGGAGCAGGCGGTCGGTGCGGAGCAGTTTGACGGCGACCGGGCGGTCCAGCCGCTCGTCGTAGCCGCCCCAGACCTGTCCCATCCCGCCGTGACCGATCTTCTCGGTCAGGCGGTAGCGGCCGCCGATCACCCTGGCGGTGGTCACGGCCGTCCGCCCTCGCGGGCCTGACGCCGCAGCAGTTCACCCAGCTCGCGCAGCTCCTCGCCGGTCGCGGGCGCGGTCGGGGCCGCAGCCACAGCCGCGTACGGGGCCGGGGCCGGGGCCGGGTAGCCGTAGCCGGGTGCGGGCGGCGGGGTGTTCGGGGCCGCCGAGCCGGGCGGGGCCGGGACGCCGAACGGTGCGGCGTACCCGGGCGCGGCGGTCGGAGCGTAGGGCGCACCGGGCGCGGGCTGTGCGTACGGCGCGGCGGGCTGCGGGTAGTGGGCCGCCGGGGCGGGCGCCTTCGGCCGGCCGGCCTCCCAGACGACGCGCAGGTCCATCGCCAGGAAGTGCAGCGGCGCACCGAGCCACATCAGCACCATGGCCACCATGCCGACGGTGTCCGCGGTGGGCGCCTCCCTGGTGCCGCCGGCCACGCCCGCGCAGACCAGGTAGGTGAGGAACAGCCCGGCGAAGACCACCGCGCCGAGGATGTCGTACGCCCGGCGGCGGCGGATCGCCAGCAGCAGTGAGGGGATCATGCCGAGCAGGCCGACCGTCACCAGCGGGGTGAGGGCGCACAGTACCCGGCCGAGCGGGCCGTAGGGCCCGGGGCGCCGCGCCGGTCCGGGCGGCGGTGGAACGGGGTACGGCGCCGCGCCCGTCGCTCCGGCGTGCGCCGGCCCGCCGTGGGGCCCGCCGGGGAACGCGCCGCCGGGCGGTGGTCCGAACTGCCCGGGGTACTGCCCTGACATGTGCGCTCCTGAGCGGGTGAGGACGGCGGTCGGCCGCAGGACGGACGAACCCCGAACACCGTACCTTCCGCGGCCGACACGCCGGGTGGCTTCCCGGCCTCCGGAATCCGGCCACGCCCGGCGGGCGGGACGCCCGGACGCGGGCCGGTGGTGGCGTCCGTGCAGCCGGACCGGACCCGACCCCGGGTTCAGGGGCGGCCGGGCGGGGCCAGGGTGCCGGTCGCGAGGCCGTCGGTGAGGGCCTGGGTGAGGGTGTGGGCGAGCCCGGCGGCCTGCTGGAGCGCGGCCTCGAAGCCGGCCAGGCGCGCGAAGGCGGCACCGAGCAGGCGCTGTTCGGCGATCGGAAGGCGAGGGAGCTCGACCCGGCGGATGTCGAGGCGGGCGGTGGTGGAGGCGTGGCTGGCGGCCCGCCGGGTGGCGGCCGTCGAGCGGAACTGACCGGCCAGGAAGTCGGGGTCGAGCACCGCGGGGTCGGGGCGCAGCAGGTGGAGCTGGCGGCCCAGCGCGGCACCGGCCGGCGGGCCGCCGTCCTGGACGACTCGCGCCACGCCCGTGCCCAGGGCCGGGACCAGGACGTCACCGGGGCGGGTCCGGATGCCGCCGGCCGGCCCGGAACCGTCCAGGACGGCGCTCGGCGGGTTGCCCGCGATCACGTCCTGGTCCGTCAGGACGGGTGTGCCGGAGGGGTCGGCGCCCACCGGGCGGGTCGGTGCGCCGGCGCCCGAGGAGTACACCTCCAGCGCTCCGGCGCGGACGAGTTCGCCCACCGTGACGACCGGCCCGGCCACCGCCGGGGGCTGCCCCGTCGGCAGCGCCGGGTCGGGCAGCAGCGAGCCGGGGTCGGCCAGCCCGGCCAGGAGTTCGGTCAGCCGGCCGCTGAGGTGGGCGAGTTCGGCGGCTCCGCCGACCGGGTCGGCGGGCGGGACGTGGCGGGTGGGCGAGAGGTCCGTCTCGTCGTCGAGCAGGTCGATCGCGGCCATCGTCCGGTGCACGCCCGGCCGGTCGGCCGGCAGCGGCAGGCCCTCCCGGGCGGCGAGGTCGAAGGCGCGCCAGGCGTCCAGGACGGTCCGTCGCAGTTCGGGCCAGCGGACCTTGTCGCGCCCGCCCTCGGCCTCGGCGGCGAGGAGCGTGGCGGGGTGACCGGCGGAGCGCCCGGCGAGGTGGCCGGCGGAGAGCGCGGCCGAGGCCGCGTCCAGCAGCAGCACCTGCCGGAAGTCGCCGCCCGGCCGGGGTGCGCGCAGCACCCAGAGGTGGAGCGGCACCCCGTACGGCGGTGCGGCTCCGGCCGGCAGGGCGACGACGGCGCGCAGCGCGCCGGAGCGCAGCAGTTCGGCGCGGACCCGGCGCCCGGCCCGTCGGGTGGCGACGGTGGGCGGCAGCAGCAGGGCGGCGAGGCCGCCGGGGCGGGTGTGGGCCAGGCAGTGCAGCACCCAGGCGAGTTCGGACTCGCCGCGCGGCGGCACGAGGCCGCCCGGCCAGCGCGAGTCGAACTGCAACTCGTCGTGACCCCAGTCCCGTTCGTTGTACGGCGGCTGGCAGAGCACGGCTTCGAAGGTGCCACCGGGGTAACCGTCGGCGCGCAGGGCGTCGCCGGCGCGCAGTTCGACGGGCAGCGGACCGGGGTCGGCGGCCGGGGTGTGCAGCGCGAGCCGGAGCCGGGCGAGGGCGCCGGTCACCTCGTCCGCGTCCTGCCCGTAGCGGCCGGTGGTGGACGGGAGGGCGAGCAGCAGCGCGCCCAGGCCGGTGGCCGGGTCCAGCACGGTGGCGGGGACGCCGGCGACGGCCGCGAGCAGCTCGGCGGCCTCGGGCGGGGTGGGGCTGAGCTGGCGGGTGTTGGCCTCGGCGTAGCGGGTCAGCAGTTGCTCGTACGCGCCCGGACCGCCGGCGGTGGCGGCGAGTTCGGCCAGCAGGCGGGCGAGGTCCAGCTGGGTGGAGCCGAGCAGGCCGGGCAGGTGCAGGGCGGCGGCGCCGTCACCGCCGAGGGCGCGGGAGGCGGTCTCGGCCAGCGCCCGGGGCAGGGCGGTGGCGAGCCGGGTGTCCGGTTCGGCGGCGAGCGCGGGCCAGCGGTCGGGCTCGCGGTGCAGCAGCAGCAGGACGGCGCCGGCCTGGACGAGTGGTGCGGCGGGGTGGCCGGCCGGGTCGCGCAGGGTCTCCACCAGGTGCCACACGCGTTCCAGCAGCGGCAGTTCGGCGATCTTGCCCTGCCCCCGCAGCCAGGCCGCCACCTCGTCGAGGGCGAAGGTCGGGCTGCTGTCGGTGCCGCCGACCGGGCGGGGGAAGTCGGCGTGGCGGCGGCGCCAGTTGCTGACGGCGGCCCGCCCGACCCCGGCCAGCCGAGCGATCTCGACGGCGGTCACCTCGGGACGGTCCGGCATGGAGGCTCCTTCGGCGCACGGGGGGCGGGTGCCGTCGCACCGGTGGGTGTGGCGGCACGGGCGGGGTGTGATCACACAGCATAGCCAGCGCCCTCCGATTGACCGTTCACACGTGAACAGAGAGGTTTCACGAATTGATGTTGACATCGTTCACAGCGAATGGTGTGATCTCTCTGCCGGCACCACGGAGGCGCCGGCGCCACACCACCGAGAACCGGAGAAGCCCCATGGCCGTCGCCACTCGCACCACCCGCCGCAACGCCGCCCTGCTGCTGGGCGCCGCGCTCGTCGCCCTCACCGCGACGGCCTGCAACTCCACCGGCGGGTCCACCGTCTCCACCGAGCCGAAGCAGACCTCGGCCGCCACGAGCGCCGCCGACGCCACGGGTTCCGCCGGCACCGCCAAGCCCGCCGAGTCCAAGCCCGCCGACGCACCCAAGGCCGTGGCCAAGCCGGGCGACACCATCGCGCTCAAGGGCAACGACCCCGCCGACACCGCCGACGTCACCCTGGTGAAGGTGGTGGACAACGCCGAGGGCGAGGACGAGTTCACCCACCCGGCCGACGGCAAGCGCTTCGTCTCGGTCCAGTTCCGGATCAAGGCGAGCGGCAAGAAGGCCTACAGCGACGTCCCCGGCAACAGCGCCAAGCTGCTGGACGCCCAGGGCCAGGCCTTCGGCTCGACGGTCGCCGACACCAAGGCGGGTCCGAGCTTCCAGGTCCCCGCCAACATCGCCCCCGGGGAGAGCGCCCTCGGCTTCGTCACCTTCGAGGTGCCGAAGGACATCAAGGTCGACAAGGCCCAGTTCGGCCTCGACAGCGGCTTCGCCCCGCAGAGCGGCCAGTGGAAGCTGGGCTGACCCGGGGCCGCACACGCCGAACGCGCGACGGCGGCCTCAGGCACCATGGCCCGAGACCGCCGCAAGGCCCGCCGAACCGGCGGGCGACCTCCCCACTCGCTACTTCTTCGCCCCCGCCAGGTCGTCGAACATGGCGGACAGGAACTCACGGCACCAGCCGAGGAGTTCCCGCCCGACCAGCGGCTTGCCGCCGATCCGCCCGGTGGCCGGCCGGGGCACCAGCAGCTGCTGGGCGGCCGCCTTCACCTGGCTGCGCGGGTAGAGCCGGTTCAGCCGCAGCTGCTGCGACTCGCGCAGCTCCACCGGCCCGAACCGGACGTTGGCACCCTGCAGCGTGATGTCCGCGATGCCGCAGCGGCGGGCGTACAGCCGCAGCGCGGCCACCAGCAGCAGGTTCTCCACCGGCTCGGGCAACTTGCCGTACCGGTCGACCAGTTCGTCCCGGACCTGCTTGATGTCGTCCTCCGAGTTGACCGCCGCGATCGAGCGGTAGGCCTGGAGCCGCAGCCGCTCGCCCGGGGCGTAGTCGTGCGGCACGTGGGCGTCCACGGGCAGCTCGATCTTGACCTCCAGCGGCTCCTCCTCCGGCTCGCCGCCACCGGTCAGCGACTCCCGGAACTCGGCCACGGCCTCGCCGACCATCCGCATGTAGAGGTCGAAGCCGACGCCCGCGATGTGCCCGGACTGCTCGCCGCCGAGCAGGTTGCCGGCGCCGCGGATCTCCAGGTCCTTCATCGCCACGTACATGCCGGCGCCCATCTCGGTGTGCTGGGCGATGGTGGCCAGCCGCTCGTGCGCCGTCTCGGTCAGCGGCTTCTCCGGCGGGTACAGCATGTACGCGTAGCCGCGCTCGCGCCCACGGCCGACCCGGCCGCGCAGCTGGTGCAGCTGGGAGAGACCGAAGGTGTCACCGCGCTCGACGATCAGGGTGTTCGCGTTGGAGATGTCGATGCCCGACTCGACGATGGTGGTCGACACCAGGACGTCGAACTCCTTCTCCCAGAAGTCGACGACCACCTTCTCCAGCGCGGTCTCCCCCATCTGCCCGTGCGCGGTGGCGATCCGCGCCTCGGGGACGAGGTCCTTCAGCCGGGCCGCCGCCCGGTCGATCGACTCCACCCGGTTGTGGATGTAGAACACCTGGCCCTCGCGCAGGAGTTCACGCCGGATGGCGGCCGAGATCTGCTTCTCGTCGTACGGGCCGACGAAGGTCAGCACCGGGTGCCGCTCCTCCGGCGGGGTGGTGATGGTGGACATCTCCCGGATTCCGGTGACCGCCATCTCCAGGGTCCGCGGGATCGGCGTGGCGGACATCGTCAGCACGTCCACGTTGGCGCGTAGCTTCTTCAGCTGCTCCTTGTGCTCGACGCCGAAGCGCTGCTCCTCGTCCACGATGACCAGGCCGAGGTCCTTGAACCGGGTCTCCGAGGAGAACAGCCGGTGGGTACCGATGACGACGTCCACCGAGCCCTCGAAGAGCCCCTCCAGCACGGCCTTCGCCTCGCTGTCGGTCTGGAAGCGGGAGAGCGCCTTCACCGTCACCGGGAAGTTGGCGTACCGCTCGGCGAAGGTGGAGAAGTGCTGCTGCACCAGCAGCGTGGTCGGCACCAGCACCGCCACCTGCTTGCCGTCCTGCACCGCCTTGAAGGCCGCCCGGACCGCGATCTCGGTCTTGCCGTAGCCGACGTCGCCGCAGATCAGGCGGTCCATGGGGACGGACTTCTCCATGTCCGACTTGACCTCGGCGATGGTGGTGAGCTGGTCGGGCGTCTCCGCGTAGGGGAAGGCGTCCTCCAGCTCGCGCTGCCACGGGGTGTCCGGGCCGAAGGTGTGGCCGGGCGCGGCCATCCGGGCCGAGTACAGCTTGATCAGGTCGGCGGCGATCTCCTTGACCGCCTTCTTGGCCCGCTGCTTGGTCTTCGCCCAGTCGGCGCCACCGAGGCGGTGCAGCGTCGGGGCCTCGCCGCCGACGTACTTGGTGACCTGGTCCAGCTGGTCGGTCGGCACGAACAGCCGGTCGCCGGGGTGGCCGCGCTTGGCCGGCGCGTACTCCAGCACCAGGTACTCGCGGGTGGCGCCCTGCACCGTGCGCTGCACCATCTCGACGTAGCGGCCGACGCCGTGCGCCTCGTGGACGACGTAGTCGCCGGCCGCCAGCGCCAGCGGGTCGATCGCGTTGCGGCGCCGGGACGGCATCCGGCGCATGTCCTTGGTGGAGGACTTCTGCCCGGAGAGGTCGGTCTCGGTGATGACGGTGAGCTTGAGCGCCTCGTCGACGAAGCCGTGCTCGATCGAGCCGCAGGAGACGTAGACGACGTCCCTGGTCGGCGCCTCGGCGAGGTCGGCGACCAGCCGGGCCGGGATGCCCTCGTTGCCGAGCACCTCGGCGAGCCGGGAGGCCGGCCCGTGGCCCTCCGTCACCATGACGACCCGCCAGTCGGCGGCCAGCCGCTCCTTGGCGTCGGCGATCGCCCGGGCGGTGTCCCCCCGGTAGGCCTCGACCGCGTGCATGCCCAGGGTCAAGGTGTTGACGTCGAACTCCAGCACCTCGCTGATGCTGGACTCGCTGGTCGCGAACGGGCTGACCGACCACCAGGGCAGGCCGATCTCGGCGGCGTGCTCGCGCACCTCCGCGAGCGAGCGCAGCGAGGCGGCCGAGACGTCGATCGCCTCCAGGTCGATCGGCCGGTCCCCGCCGGCGGCGGCCGCCACCCAGGAGGCGTGCAGGAACTCCTGACTGGTCGCCACCAGGTCGGTCGCCCGGGTGCGGACCCGCTCCGGATCGCACACCACGGCGACCGAACCGAGCGGCAGCACGTCCAGCAGCAGCTCCATGTCGTCCACCAGGACGGGCGCCAGCGACTCCATGCCCTCGACCGCGATGCCCTCGGCGATCCTGTCCAGGATCTCCGCCAGCCCGGGCTGCTCGGCGGAGAGCTCGGCGGCCCGCGCCCGCACCTCGTCGGTCAGCAGCAGCTCACGGCAGGGCGGCGCCCAGAGGCCGTGCTCGGCGATCTCCAGCGAGCGCTGGTCGGCGACCTTGAAGTACCGGATCTCCTCGACGTCGTCGCCCCAGAACTCCACCCGCAGCGGGTGCTCCTCGGTCGGCGGGAAGACGTCCAGGATGCCGCCGCGCACGGCGAACTCGCCGCGCTTCTCGACCAGTTCGACCCGGGCGTAGGCGGCCGCCGACAACTGCCGGGCCACCGCCTCCAGGTCGTGCGACTCGCCGCGCCGGACCGCCACCGGCTCCAGCTCGGCCAGCCCCTTGACCTGCGGCTGGAGCACCGAACGGACCGGGGCCACGATCACCTGCACCGGGCCGGCCGCCGGGTCGTCCGCCCGCGGGTGCACGATCCGGCGCAGCACCGCCAGCCGGCGGCCGACGGTGTCCGAGCGCGGCGAGAGCCGCTCGTGCGGCAGCGTCTCCCAGGCCGGGTACTCGGCCACCGCGTCGGGCGGCAGCAGCGAACGGAGCGAGGCGGCGAGGTCCTCGGCTTCGCGGCCGGTCGCCGTGACGGCCAGCACCGGGCGGCCGCGCTCCCCGGCCGCCTGCCCGGCCAGCGCGCGGGCCAGCGCCGCGATGGCGAACGGCCTGGCAGCGGGCGGGCCGACCAGGTCCAGGTGGTGGCGGCCGCCGGCCGCGGTACCGATCGCGGTCGCGGCCTCGATCGCCTCGGCGAGCGCCGCGTCCCGCGCGACGACATCGAGCAGTCCGGTCAGGCTCATCAGGAGTCTCTTCTTCGTGCCGTGGCTGGTGCTGCCCCCGGGCGGCACCAGCCTGCCGGGGCAACGCGAACGGCCCGGCACGCCGAGCGGCCGGGGGTCTCCAGCCTACGCCGCGGCGCCGACCCGCACGCGGCGCGCGGGCCCGGCGGGGCCGCAGGACGGGCGGGCGGGCAGGGGGCGCGACCGGGGCGTCGCCCGGACGGGGACGAAGCACCGGCCGCACGCTGCGGCTCCGCCTCCGCGATCTGCCACGAACTGGACATACTCCTGTCACTGCCCGTCCATGGAGATCGCGCACCATGGTGAATGTGCCCGCCGCACCCAACCGTGGGGGATGGCTGTGGCGGCACAGTCGCACACCCGATGGGGGTCGGGAGTGCGAGGCCGGGCGACCCTGGGTGGGGGCGCCCGCCCAAGCGCCGGGAACCGTGGCGCCCTTTCCTGGAGGGCGCCACGGGTCTCGGCCTCTTTCGTTCCGGGATCCGTCGTCCACAGCCACTCGCGTCGCGCGCGCCCCGTCCCCGCCCCACGCTCCTTCCCCGCGCCCCGCTCCCCGTACTCGGCGCGTCGGCCCCCGCCGGGCCGCCGGCCCCGCACGCCACGGATCCGTCCACTTCGCCGAAAGGCCACGCGGCCCGGCGGCGCTCCCTACCCTGTTGTGAAGGCCGTGTGGGGATGCCCCGGAGGGGACCAGGGGGCGTCGCGATGGAGGGGGTTCTTCGTCATGCGCGTTGTCATCGCAGGTCAGGGCTATGTGGGGCTGCCACTGGCGGTCCGGGCGGCCGAGGTGGGCTACCGGGTGGTCGGCTACGACGTGGACGAGCGCCGGATCAAACGACTGGCCGTCGGCGAGTCCTACGTCGAGGACATCCCGGCCGCGCGACTGCGGCCGCTGCTGGAGAGCGGCACGTACCTGCCGTCGGCCGACCCGGCCGACGTGGCCGGCTTCGACATCGCGGTGATCACCGTACCGACGCCGCTGCGCGACGGGGTGCCCGACCTCTCCTTCATCGAGGCCTCGGCCCGGCTGCTCGCCCAGCACCTGCGCCCGGGGGCGACGGTGGTGCTGGAGTCCACCACCTACCCGGGCACCACCGAGGAACTGCTCGCACCGCTGTTGGAGGAGGGGTCGGGGCTGACCGCCGGCCGGGACTTCCACCTCGGCTACAGCCCCGAGCGGATCGACCCGGGCAACCCGACCTGGCGGCTGGAGAACACCCCGAAGGTGGTCTCCGGCGTCGATCCGGCGGCGCTGGCGGCGGTCGAGGGCTTCTACGGGCGGCTGGTCGAGCGGACGGTACCGGTCTCCTCCTGCAAGGAGGCCGAGCTGACCAAGCTGCTGGAGAACACCTTCCGGCATGTGAACATCGCGCTGGTCAACGAGCTGGCGATGTTCGCGCACGACCTCGGCATCGACGTCTGGGAGGCGATCGACGCCGCCTCCACCAAGCCGTTCGGCTATCTGCGCTTCACCCCGGGGCCCGGGGTCGGCGGGCACTGCCTGCCGATCGACCCCTCCTACCTGTCCTGGCGGGTGGAGCGGGCGCTCGGCCAGTCGTTCCGCTTCGTCGAGCTGGCCAACGACGTGAACAGCCACATGCCCGACTACGTGGTGCGCCGGCTCGCCGAGGCGCTGAACGAGCGGCAGCGCTCCGTCAAGGGCTCCCGGGTCCTGCTGCTCGGGCTCGCCTACAAGAAGAACACCGGCGACGCCCGGGAGACCCCGGCCGCCCGGGTCGCCGAGCTGCTGACCCGGATGGGCGCCGAGGTCCGGGCCGCCGACCCGCACGTGGTCGTCGGGGTGCACGTCCCGGAGCCGGTGATCCCCGGGCAGCGGGCCGCCGAGCTGGACCCGCACGGCGACCCGTTCGCCGCCGTCCGCCGGGTCGAGGCGACGCCGGAGGAGCTGGCCGCGGCCGACGCGGTGGTGCTGCTCGCCGACCACGACGAGTTCGACTACGAGGCCGTCGCCACGCACTCCCGGTACGTGCTGGACTGCCGGCGCCGGCTCGCGGGCGCGGCGGTCGAGGTGCTGTAGGAGCGGTCGACAGGCGCAGACGCGGTGCCGGGCGTCCGCACCCGCCCGGCACCGCGCACATGAATCGGGCCCGCTCCGGCCACCAGCTGCTACCAGCGGCTACCAGCGGGAGAGATTGATGTCGTACATCGTCACCTGGTAGCCCTGGTTGCCGTTGAAGTCGTACTGCTCCCAGTTGAAGACCGTCCAGGAGCCGAGGCCACCCCCCAGATAGGTGATGACCCGGTTGTTGCCCGCGTCGATCCGGTCGACGTTGTAGATCCGGACGGACATCCAGCCGTCATTCGCGAAGCAGAGCCGGCTGCTGTAGCCGTAGTTGTACACCTTCGCGAAATCGGTGCGGTTTCCGCAGTCGACCCGGCTCACCGCGTTCGCGCCGGTCGTCGGCACTAGTGCGGCCGCAGCCGCGGCGAGAAGGGCGACGACCCCGATCCGGCGGGCCAGGACATTTCCGGTGCGACGATCCCTGCGGGGATTTGCGGGATTTGTGCGGCGAATCATGAAACCCCTCCATCGACGGCAGTTGCGACTCCAGAGATTTACATGGGGGCCTGCCGCCGAACAGCTGATTTCCGGCCAAGCCGAAACCCCGGGACCGCCCGCCGGACCGGGGTGAAGCGGAATGCGCTAGGGTCCGAACACGCTTGCCGCGCCTCAGGATCGGAGCAGACGATTGGCACGTCCACCACATTTCGGACGATTCACCGCCATCACTCTGGCGACCGCACTGTCGGCCTTTTCCGCAGGCTGCGCCGGCTCTTCCGGGGGCAGTTCGGCGGAATACCTGCCGACACCCCCGGCGATCGGCACACCGAAACCCCCGGAATCCGGACGCGCCGGAATGACCGGACTGCCGCTTTCCGCTTATCAGGCCAATGACCAGGTGGCCGTGAAAGAGATTCAGGCCAGGAATATGCTGGTCGTCTCCTGCATGCAGCGGGCCGGGTTCACCGGGTTCGGCGGCGACGGCCTGCAGACCGCGCAGGCCCCGGACAACGCGACGGCCCTGCCGGCCGGCGCCTGGGGGTATCTCGGGGCCGAGGTCGCCGCCGTCCAGGGGTTCCACCCGCCGAAACGGGCGCTGCCCCGGCCGACCGCACCGGCGGCCGGCTCCGGCGAGGCCTACGACACCGCCCGGGTCGACTGCGACCGGCAGGCGGCGGAGCGGATCGGCTCACCGCCGGGGTCGGGCGCCGAGCTGGTCGGCCGGCTCTTCGACGAATCGATCGGGGCGACCGGCCGCGACGCCCGGGTGACGGCGGCGACCAGGGACTGGTCCGCCTGCATGGCCGCGGCCGGCTTCCGGGCCGACGACCCGGCGGCCCTGCCGGAGCGGTACCGGGCCGTCGCGGAGATCACCCCGGGCGAGCTGGCGACGGCCCGCGCCGACGCCGACTGCACGCTCCGGAGCAACCTGGCGGGGATCTGGTTCGCCGTCCTGGCCGGCTACCAGCGTCAGCAGATCGACCGGAACGCACAGGCCCTGACCGCCCAGCAGGAAGCGGTCAGGGCCCAGGACGCGAAGCTCACCCGACTGGTGGCCGGCGGCGCGTGAGGTGCCTTCCCTCGTGGGGCGCCCCGGCCCGTGCGGCCCCCGGGGGGGCGGCCGCACGAGCCGGGGGCCCCGGCGGCTCAGCGCCGCCGGTTGAGACCCACCGTGTTCGGGGTGGCGTAGTCGCTGCCGTCGTCGACGATCACGATCTTCGGAATGATCCGGGTCTCGTCGTCCCCCGCCCGGCCCAGCACGGCGCCGGTCGCGGTCGACCCGCTCGGCGGCGTGGCGGGCCGGGGCGGCACCGGTCCGGGGCTGACCGGTCCGGTGGTGACCGCTTCGACGGCAGCCGGCGCGGCGGCCGGGGCGGCCGCCACCGAGTCGGCCGGCGCGGCGTCCGTGGGAGTGGCGTCGAAGGGGCCCGCGTCGGAGCCCACCGGGCCGGAGGTGACCGGCAGCACCGCCGTGGCCGTTTCGGCACCGGCCGGCTGTCCGCCGCCCACCGCGACGGCCTTGCGCAGGCTCGCCACCGCGATCTCGCCGGTGTCCGCCTCGGAGTCCACCGCCGACGCCCCGTCGTCCGTGCCCTCGGCCGCCTCGGCGACCGCGACCGGCTCGATCGCGCCCACCGCCGCGCCGGTGAGCGAGGCGAGGGTGCCCTTGATGTGGTCCAGGTGCTGCTGCACCGTCTCCTGCCTGACGGCGAACTCGCGCTGCTCGCGCTCGCTCGCCGCGTTGATCGCCTCGGCCTCGCGCCGGGCCTGCTCGATCAGCTGGTCCGCCCGGGCCTGCGCCTCGGCGTCCGACTGCTTGATCTGTCCGAGCACGGTCTCCCGGTACTGCTCGGCCTCCTTGACCCGGCGCTCCGCGGTCGCCGAGATCTCGGCGTCCTCGGCGTCGGCCTTGGCCGCGACCGCCGCCAGGGTCTCGTCGGCCTCCCGGCGCAGCTCGGCGAGCTTCGCCTCGGCCAGCTCGGAGGCCTCGGCCGCGGCGACCCGCACCTTGGCGGCGTGGGCCGTGGCGGCGTCCCGCAGGGCGCGGGTCTCGCGGTCCGTGTCGGCCCGGATCGCCTCGGCCTCGGCGCGGGTCCGCTCGTCGGTGCGCCGGGCGGCCTGGTCGGCCTCGGAGCGGGTGGTGGCGCCGTACTCCTTGGCGGCCTGGCCACGTGCCTGGCCGGCCTCGTAGACCTCGTCGCGGAGGTCCTCGGCGAACCGCTCGGCGGCCTCCCGGACCGCCTTGGCCTCGTTGACGGCCATCGTGGCCAGTCCGGCCGCCTGCTCGCTGAGCACCTGGTAATCCGGGTCCGGGGCATCGGCGGCGGCCTGCTGGATGTCGGCCAGGCGCCGCTCCATCTCCCGGATTCCGGCGCCCAGCACGCTCAGCCGCTCCCACGCCTCGTCGCGTTGGGCGGTGAGCGCGGTCAGGGCTCGGTCGACCTGCTCGGGCGCGTAACCACGCCGGGCAGCGGTGAAGCCGTGCTGGGGGACGGCATCGCTCATGGGCTCTTCCCCTCGTGTCGCGGGCTGCGGAGCCCATGATCGGACGGAACGGACGGATCCGGAACCGGATCCGGAAGCCGGTCCGGATTCGGACGTCGTACGGATCGGAACGCGGCGAGGAGTGGACGAATAGACCCATCCTCTTGACCTATTTTGCGCAGATCAGGGCGAAACCCCAACGAGGCAGAGCCGCGACGGCACGCCGAAGGGGTCGTTCCGGACACCGGAACGACCCCTTCCACCTGCACGGATCCGAGCCGGCCCGCTACAACAGGCCGTCCCAGAACTGCTCCAGGAGGACGGCCCACCAGGTGTCCGCCGACTGCAGAGCCGCCGGGTCGATCGCGGCGAGCTGAGCCTGGAAGTCGGTCGTCCAGCGACCGGCCTGGTCCGGGGTCAGCCCGTACCGCAGCCGCCACATCCGGCCCAGCAGGGCCAGGGCGCGGACGAACTCCGGTACACCACTGTTGACGAACCGCGGCGGCTCCCCGGTTCCGTCCATGTCCACCGCGACCACGTGCGCCGTGCCGTACTGCACGCAGAGCTGGCGGCCGTAGTCGTTGCCGAGAACCAGGTAGCCGCCGAAGTCCGGGCCGCCGGCCAACCCGCGCTCGGCGGCCAGCTCGGCGAGCGTCGGGATCGGGCGGCCCTCCTGCGCCTGGGCCCAGAAGAAGGGCCCGAACTCGCGCGGCAGGCCCGCCCACATCAGGGTCTGCGCCACCGGCTCGGGGACGCCCTGGCGGGAGACGGCCCGCTGCTCGAAGACGAACACGTTCGGGCCGAAGGCCTGGCCCAGCTCCTGCCCGAGCTGCTGCGGGGCGATCGGCGGCAGCGGCGGAACGGTGCCCGGGGCGGGCAGCGGCACCCGGAACGGGCGCACCCGCTGGGCACCCGAGGCCAGCTGGTGCAGCTCGTCCAGGTGGTCGAGCAGCTGGGCCATGCCGGCCTGCCGGGAATGGTGGTCCCGGCCGTAGTCGGCGGTGTGGGTGAGCCGGACGTTCGGCCAGGAGGCGGCGATCATCCGGTTGCAGTAGCCGCCCGGCAGGTCGCAGGACTCCAGCTCGGTGTAGAGCTCCAGCACCTGCTCCGGCGGGACGTTCAGCCGGCGCAGGTCCTGCAGGATCTTCCACTCCGGGTGCGGGGTGCCCGGCTCGCTGCGGTGCAGCAGCTTCTGCTCGGAGCCGTCCGGGCCGCGGTAGCTGAGCGCGGCGAAGTAGCCGGGACCGACGGCGGGCACGCCGGGCGGCACCGGGGCGCCCTGCGGCGGACCGGGGACCGGCGCCGGCGGGACGGCCGCTGCGGGGGCCGGAGCCGGGGCGACGGGTGAGGCCGCGCCGGGGTAGCCGTAGCCGGCCGCGGGCGCGCCGGGGCCGGGCGGGGGCGGCACGGCCGGGCCGCCGGACGGCGGGGTGCCGGGATCGGCCGGGACAGCGCCGAGCAGCGCGGGGTCGATCGCGCCCGCCAGCTGGGTGCGCTCGTACGCGACCCCGGCGCCGGGCGCGGCCGCGACGGACGGCGCGGG
>NZ_JBHVWC010000112.1:0-19814 GCF_042882445.1 Kitasatospora sp. NPDC058218
AGTTGCCGGTGCAGTACGCGGATTTCGCGGTGTGGCAGCGGGAGTGGTTGTCGGGGTCGGTGTTGGCGGAGCAGTGGGGGTATTGGGAGAAGCGTCTGGCGGGTGTGTCGGGGGTGTTGGAGTTGCCGGGGGACCGGCCTCGGCCGGCGGTGGCGTCGTTCGAGGGTGGGGCGTGTGAGTGGCGGGTGCCGGCGGGGGTGGTGGAGCGGGCGCGGGGGTTGGCGGAGGCGGAGAACGCGACGCTGTTCATGGTGATGTTGGCGGCGTTCAAGGTGGTGCTGGCGCGGTATTGCGGGGTGGAGGACGTGGTGGTGGGTTCGCCGGTGGCGAACCGGCCGCGTCGTGAACTGGAGGGCCTGGTCGGCTTCTTCGTGAACACGCTGGTGCTGCGGACGGATGTGTCGGGTGATCCGTCGTTCCGCGAGCTGGTGGGCCGGGTCCGGGAGGGTGCGCTGGGCGCGTACACGCATCAGGACCTGCCGTTCGAGTACCTGGTGGAACACCTGCGGCCCGAACGCGACCTCTCCCGCCACCCCCTCGTCCAGGTGATGCTCCAGATCGTCAACACCCCCTTCGAGCAGGTCCCCTGGCCGGGTGCCGAGGTCGAGCTGTTCGAGGCGGGCGAGGTCTCCACCCGCGTCGACCTCGAAGCCCACCTCGTCGAGAACGAGGACGGCAGCCTCGCCGGGCCGGTCGTCTACAGCCGGGCCCTGTTCGACGAGAGCACCGTCGAGCGGTTCGTCCGCCATCTCGACACCGCCCTGGCCGGATTGCTGGCCGACCCCGATCGGCCGATCTCCGACCTGACCCTCCTCGGCGAGGACGAGAGCGACCGGCTGCACGCCGCCCGGACCGCCGCCGAAGTCCCCGTCGACGTCCGCCCGCTGCCCCGGCTGCTGGCCGAGCAGGCGGCCCGCACCCCGGACCTGATCGCCGTCGAGTACCGGGGCGAGAGCCTCAGCTACGCCGAACTCATCAGCAGGGCAAACCAGTTGGCCCACCATCTGCGCTCCCTCGGGGTCGGGCCGGACAGCCTGGTCGGCCTCTGCCTGCGGCGCGGCATCGACATGTTCGTCGGGCTGGTGGGCATCCTCCAGGCCGGCGCGGCGTACGTCCCCATCAACCCCGACCACCCGGCCGACCGCGTCCGCCGCATCGTCGACAACGCCCGGATGGCGACGGCCGTGACCGAGGCGTCCGCCCGCCGGCTGTTCCCGGAGCAGGTCACCACCGTGCTCCCGGCCGAGCTCACGGAAGACCTGCGCGCCCTGCCGACCAGCACCCCCGACAGCGGCGTCACCCCCGACCACCTCGCCTACGTGGTCTACACCTCGGGCTCGACCGGTGAGCCGAAGGGCATCGCGATGTCCGGCCGCTGCGTCGTCAACATGCTCGAATGGCAGAAGGTGGCCGTGCCCGGCGGCCCGGGCACCCGCACCGCCCAGTTCACCGAGCTCACCTTCGACGTCTCCGTGCAGGAGGTGCTCTCCGCCCTGCTCTACGGAGAGACGCTGGTCGTCCCGGACGCGGACACCCGGCGGGACCCGGCGGCGTTCGTCCGCTGGCTGGCCGACCGGGCGATCAACCAGGTGTTCGTGCCCAACGTGATGGTCCGGGCGATGTCCGCGCAGGCCCGGCGGCAGGGCGCCGACCTCGGCTCGCTGCGGCACATCAGCCAGGCCGGAGAGCCGCTGGCCCTCGACGAGGACCTGCGCGCCCTGTTCGACCGCTGCCCGGAGCTGCGGATGCACAACCACTACGGGTCCACCGAGGTGCAGGTCGTCACCGCCTACACCCTGCCCGAGGACACCTCCGTCTGGCCCCGCAAGGCCCCGGTGGGAACGGCCACCTGGAACCACCGCATTTACGTGGTGGACCGGCAGCGCCGCCTGGTCCCGGTCGGAGTCCCGGGTGAGATCTGCGTCGCCGGCCCCGGCCTGGCGCGCGGCTACGTGGGGCAGCCCGGGCTGACGGCGGACCGCTTCGTCGCCGACCCGTTCGGCGAACCGGGCTCGCGCATGTACCGCACCGGAGACCTGGGGCGCTGGCTCGGGGACGGCACCCTGGAGTACCTCGGCCGGATCGACGACCAGGTGAAGATCCGGGGCTTCCGCGTGGAGCCGGGCGAGGTCGAGAGCGTCCTGCGCCGCCACCCGTCGGTCGCCCAGGCGGCCGTCGTGGCCCGGGAGGACCGGCCCGGCCACCGGCGGCTGGTCGCCTACGTCATCCCGCACGACGACACGCACCCCGACCACGGCAGCCTGCGGGCCCACCTGGCGAACGCCCTGCCCGACTACCTGGTGCCGTCCGCGTTCGTCACCCTGGCGGCGTTTCCGCTGACCTCGACCGGAAAGATCGACCGCCGCGCACTGCCCGAACCGGAGCACGGGGCGACGGCCGGCAGTGTCCACGCCGCCCCGGACTCGCCCGAGCAGCAGGCCGTCTGCGACGCCTTCGCCGAGGTGTTCGGCGTCGAGCGGGTCGGCGTCGACGACGACTTCTTCGAACTCGGCGGGCACTCGCTGCTCGCCACCCAGGCGGCGGCCCGGATCGAAGCCGCGACGGGGGTCGCCGTGCCGCTGGTGGACCTCTTCCGGCTGCGCACCCCGCGAAGCCTGGCCGCCGTCCTGCGGGCGGCCGGCGCCGGGAACGCCCCGGCCCGGCCCCGGCTGGTGCCCGCCGGGCGGGACGTCGACGCCCCGCTGTCCTTCGCGCAGGAGGGGTACTGGGCGGTCGCACGCGCTCAGCCCGACAGCCACCTGTGGAACGTGCCGTTCGTCATGCGGGCCCGCGGGCCGCTCGACCTCGACGCCCTGGGCAGCGCACTCTCCTCGCTGATCGGCAGGCACGAGGCGCTCCGGACCACGATCGCCGTCGACGGGGCCGAACCGGCCCAGCGCATCCGGCCCGCCGAGCCGGTGGTGCTCACGGCGGAACCCGTGCCCGGAGCGACGGCCGACGAACGACTCGGCACGGCACGTGAGTTGATCGCCGACGAGGCAAGCCGACCGTTCGACCTGGTGCACGGCCCGATCCTGCGGGTCAAGGTGCTGGGCCTCGACCCGCAGGACCACGTCATCGCGCTGACGACCCATCACATGGCGACGGACGCCTGGTCGCAGGACGTGCTCTGGCACGAGATCTCCACCGCCTACGCCGCCGCGCTCACCGGCGGCGAGCCACTGCTGCCCGAACTTCCGGTCCAGTACGCGGACTTCTCCCACTGGCAGCGGGCCTGGCTGGCCGGGGACACACTGCGCGAGCAGTGGGACTACTGGGACCGGCGGCTGGAGGGCTGCCCGACCCCCGCCGCCCTGCCCGCCGACCGGCCCCGCAGAGACACCCCCGACCCCGACGGCGGCTCGGTGAGCCTGGCCCTCGGACCGGAGCTGGTCCGCGCGGCCCGGGCGCGCGGCGCCGAGGCCGACGCCACGCTGTTCATCACCCTGCTCGCCGCCTTCACCGTCCTCCTCGCCGACGAGACGGGACAGCAGGACGTCGTGGTGGGCTCACCCGTCGCCGGGCGCACCCGCACCGAGCTGGAGAACCTCGTCGGCGGCTTCGCGAACATGCTCGTGCTGCGCACCGACGTGTCCGGCGACCCCACGTTCCGCGAGGTCCTGGCCCGGACACGGGAGACGGCGACCGGCGCGTTCGCGCGCCAGGAGATGCCCTTCCACCTGCTCGCGGAGCGCTTCGGCGACGACCGGCACGGCCTCGTCCAGGTCATGTTCCAGCTGGTCAACACCCCGCACGGCCAACCGTCGCTGGCCGGCACCCGACTGGAGAGCTTCGACCACGGACGGGTGTCGGTGCGGATGGACCTGGAGGTGACGCTGATGGAGAACGGCGACGACGTGACGGCCCATGCGCTGTTCCGGCGCTCGCTGTTCGAACAAGCCACGGTCGAACGTCTGCTGCGCCGGCTGACCACCGTGGCGCAGGCCCTGCTGGCCGACCCCGACCGGCGCCTGTCCACCGCGCTGCCGGACGCCGTGGGCGGCACCCGATGACGACACCGAGGACGCCGAGGACGCAGGGAACGCCGGGCGCGCAGGCGAACCACCGGACGCCGGGCAAGTCGAGGACACGGGAGACGGACGCGATCATGCCGAGCCACGACCCCGCGCAGGACGCCGTCGCCGTCATCGGCATCTCCTGCCGGCTGCCCGAGGCACCGGACCCGGCGGCCTTCTGGACACTGCTGCGCGAGGGTCGCAGCGGCATCGGCACCTCGGACCGCTGGGGAACGCCGCAGCGCGGCGGCTTCCTCGACGCCGTCGACGAGTTCGACGCGCCGTACTTCGGCATCCCACCGCGCGAGGCCGCCGCCATGGACCCCCGGCAACGGCTGGTCCTGGAACTGGGCGTCGAGGCGGTGGAGGACGCCGGGATCCCGCTCGCCCACCTGCGGGGCACCGCGACCGGCGTCTTCGTGGGCGCGATCTGGGACGACTACACGACGCTCACCCACACCTTCGGCGAGGAGGCGCTCACCCGGCACACCATGACCGGGCTGCACCGGGGCATCATCGCCAATCGCGTCTCGTACGCCCTGGGCCTGCACGGCCCCAGCCTCACCGTCGACACCGGGCAGTCCTCGTCGCTGGTGGCCGTCCACCTCGCCTGCGAGAGCCTGCGCACGGGGGAGTCGAGTGCGGCGCTGGTGGCCGGCGTCAACCTGATGATCGTGCCGGACAGCACCCTTACGGCGGCCGCGTTCGGCGGCCTGTCGCCGGACGGTCAGTGCCACGTCTTCGACGCGCGCGCCAACGGGTTCGTGCGCGGCGAGGGCGGCTGCGTGGTGCTGCTCAAGCCGCTGGCCGCGGCGATCGCCGACGGGGACCAGATCCACTGCGTGATCCGCGGCAGCGCGGTGAACAACGACGGGGCCACCGACGCGCTCACGGTGCCGAGCGCGGCGGCCCAGGCCGACGTGGTGCGGGCCGCCCACCGGCAGGCCGGGGTGAGCGCCCCGGACATCCAGTACGTCGAACTGCACGGCACCGGCACCGCCGTGGGCGACCCGATCGAGGCGGCCGGCCTGGGCGCGGCCATCGGCTCCGCGCGCGAACCCGCCCGGCCCCTGGTCGTCGGTTCGGTGAAGACGAACATCGGACACCTGGAGGGCGCCGCCGGCATCGCCGGGCTGGTCAAGACCGCCCTGGCGATACGGCACCGGGAGCTCCCGGCGAGCCTCAACTTCCGCACGCCCAACCCCGCCATCCCGCTCGACGAACTCCGGCTGACGGTGCGGCGGGACCTCGGCCCCTGGCCGGACGACACACGCCCCCTGTACGCGGGGGTGAGCTCCTTCGGCATGGGCGGGACCAACTGCCATGTGGTGCTGTCGGAACCGCCGGCCCGGCCGAGGCCGGAGTCGGCGGCACCGAGTGACCACCTCGTCACGGTCCCGGTCCCGGTCTCCGGCCGGACGCCGGGCGCCCTCCGGGCCCAGGCCGAGCGACTGCTGACGTTCCTCGCCGACCGACCCGACCTCCACCCCCGCGACGTCGGCTACTCCCTGGCAGCCACCCGTACCGCGCACGAGCACCGCTGCGTCCTGCTCGCCGCGGACCGGGACGCGCTTCTCGCCGGGCTCGACGCTGTCGCGCACGACCGTGGCGATCCCGCACCGATCTCGGGCACGGCGGGCGAACGCCGGCCGCTCGGCTTCCTGTTCGCGGGGCAGGGTGCGCAGCGGGTCGGTATGGGGCGGGAGCTGTATGAGCGGTTCCCGGTGTTCGCGGGGGCGTTGGACGAGGCCCTCGAACTCCTGGATATCCGTGCGGAGTTCTTTGGCGCGGACGCCGACGCCTTGGAGGGGACGGGCGTCGCTCAGCCGGCGCTGTTCGCTTTCGAGGTGGCGTTGTTCCGGCTCTGGGAGTCGTGGGGTGTGCTGCCGGATGGGGTGGCGGGTCATTCCGTGGGTGAGGTCGCGGCTGCTCATGTGGCGGGTGTGCTGTCGCTGGAGGACGCGTGCACTCTGGTTGCCGCGCGTGGCCGGTTGATGCAGGCGCTTCCGGTCGGTGGGGTGATGGTGGCGGTGGAGGCGTCGGAGGAGGAGGTCCTGCCGCTGCTGGGTGACGACGTTTCGCTGGCGGCGGTCAACGGGCCCACATCGGTGGTGGTTTCGGGTGCCGAGCCAGCGGTGGAGCTGGTCGTGGCGGCGTTGTCGGATCGTCGTTCGCGGCGTCTGCGGGTGAGCCACGCGTTCCACTCGCCGTTGATGGAGCCGATGCTCGACGAGTTCCGGCAGGTGCTCGCGGGCCTGTCCTTCCAGGCCCCGGCGCTGCGGTTCGTCTCCACGGTCACGGGTCGTCCGGTCTCGGAGGAGATCGCGACGGTCGAGTACTGGGTGGAGCACGCCCGCCGGACGGTGCGGTTCGCGGATGCGGTGTCCGCGCTGCACGCCGACGGGGTGGAGACCTTCGTCGAGATCGGCCCCGACGGGACCCTCGCCGGCCTGAGCCGCGACGGCCTTCCCGCGCAGGCGTTCGCGTCGCTGCGCCGGGGCTGGGACGAGCCGGAGTCGCTCCTCGGCACGCTCGGCGAGCTGCACGTCCGCGGCGTCCCGGTGGACTGGGCGGCGGTCTACGCACCCTGGGAGCCGCGCCGTCTGCGCCTCCCGACCTACGCCTTCCAGCGGGAGCGGTACTGGCTGGACGCCGCTCCGGAAGGGGCGGGGCAGGACGCCGAAGCGCCGCTCCTCCGGCGGCAGTTGGCCGGCACCTCCGGACCGGGGCGCCGACGCCTTGCGCTCGATCTCGTACGTGCCCAGGCCGCGCACGCCGTGGGCAGCCGGGGGGCCCAGGCCGTCGATCCGGAGCTCACCTTCCACGACCTCGGTCTCGACTCCGCGGCGGGCGTGCAGCTGTTGGACCGGGTGAACTCCCTGACCGGTCTCACCCTGGCGCCGAGCGCCCTCTTCGAGCATCCCACCCCGGCCCGGCTGGCCGCGCACGTGCTCGGCCGACTGGACACGGACACCGGGACGGTGGCCGACGCGGGCACGGCGCCCGGCACCGTCGTACCGGCGGCCGGGGCAGCGCGGGACGACGACCCGATCGCCATCGTGGCCATGAGCTGCCGCCTCCCCGGTGGCGTGACCTCCCCCGAGGAGCTGTGGCACCTGGTCGAGGCCGGTGCCGATGCCATCGGGCCGTTCCCCGCCGACCGCGGTTGGGACCTCGACGAGCTCTACCACCCCGACCCCGACCACGAGGGCACCAGCTACGCGCGCTCGGGCGGATTCCTCTACGACGCGGGGGCGTTCGACCCGGGGGTCTTCGGGATCACCCCGCGCGAGGCGCTCGCGATGGACCCGCAGCAGCGGCTGCTGCTGGAGACCTCCTGGGAGGTGTTCGAGCGTGCGGGCATCGACGTGTCGGCGCTGCGCGGCCGGCCGGTCGGCGTCTTCGTCGGAGCGACGCCCCAGGAGTACGGCCCCCGGCTGCACCAGGCGCACAGCGGGCTCGAAGGCCACGTGCTGACCGGCACCACGGGCAGCGTCGCCTCCGGCCGGATCGCCTACACCTTCGGGTTCGAGGGCCCGGCGATCACGGTGGACACCGCCTGCTCGTCCTCCCTGGTGGCGCTGCACCTGGCCTGCCAGTCGCTGCGGCAGGGGGAGTGCACGGCCGCGCTGGTCGGCGGCGTCAGCGTGATGGCCGGCCCCGGCATGTTCATCGAGTTCAGCCGGCAGCGGGGCCTCGCGCCCGACGGACGCTGCAAGCCGTTCGCCGAGGGGGCGGACGGCACGGCGTGGGCCGAGGGCGCCGGGGTGCTGCTCCTGGAGCGGCTGTCCGAGGCCCGGCGGCACGGGCACCCGGTGCTGGCCCTGGTCCGCGGCTCCGGCGTCAACTCCGACGGGGCCTCCAACGGCCTCACCGCGCCGAACGGCGCCGCCCAGCGCCGGGTGATCGAGCAGGCGCTGGCGACCGCCGGGCTGACGGCGTCCGAGGTGGACGCGGTGGAGGCGCACGGGACGGGCACCCGGCTCGGCGATCCGATCGAGGCCGAGGCGCTCCTCGCCACCTACGGCCGGAACCGGGAGGCGGACCGCCCGCTCTGGCTCGGCTCGCTGAAGTCCAACATCGGCCACACGCAGGCGGCCGCCGGCGTGGCGGGCGTCATCAAGATGGTGCTGGCGATGCGGCACGGCACGCTGCCCCGCACCCTGCACGTGGACGCGCCGTCGCCGCACGTCGACTGGTCCGCCGGTGCGGTGCGGCTGCTGACCGAGCAGACGGCCTGGCCGGCCCACGACCGGGCCCGGCGGGCCGCGGTCTCCTCGTTCGGGATCAGCGGGACGAACGCCCACGTGATCCTGGAGCACGCCACCGCACCGGAGCACGCCACCGCCCCGGAACCGGCCGCAGCGCCGCCCGCGGTGCCGTGGGTGCTGTCGGCCAGGACGGCCACCGCCCTGCGCGCGCAGGCCGACCGGCTGGCCTCGGCCGTGACCGCCGGGCCGGCCGAGGCCGCCGACCCGGCCGATGTCGGCCACTCCCTGGCCACCGGCCGACCGGTACTCGAACACCGTGCGGTGGCGATCGGCACGACCCGCGAGGAGCTGCTGGCCGGCCTGTCCGACGGCATGGTCACGGGCCGTGCGGTGCCCGACCCGGCGGTCGCCTTCGTCTTCCCCGGGCAGGGCAGCCAGTGGGTGGGCATGGCGACCGACCTGATCGCCGCCTCCCCGGTGTTCGCCGCCCGGATGGCGGACTGCGCCGAGGCACTGCGGCCCTTCGTGGACTGGTCGCTGCCCGACGCGCTGTCGGACGCCGCCCTGCTGGAGCGGGTCGACGTGGTCCAACCGGTGCTCTGGGCCGTCATGGTGTCGCTGGCCGAGGTCTGGCGCTCCCACGGCGTCGAGCCCGCCGCCGTGGCGGGACACAGCCAGGGCGAGATCGCCGCCGCCTGCGTCGCGGGCGCCCTGTCCCTCGACGACGGCGCCCGCGTCGTCGCCCTGCGCAGCCGGGCGCTGCTGACCCTGTCCGGCCACGGCGGCATGGTGGCCGTGCCGCGGCCCGTGCACGAGATCGACCTCGCCGGGCTGTCGGTGGCGGCCGTCAACGGACCGCGCTCGACGGTCGTCTCGGGCCCGCCCGAGGCGCTGGACGCCCTGCTGGCCCGGGACGACCGGGCCCGCCGCATCCCGGTGGACTACGCCTCGCACTCGCCCCAGGTCGAGGAGCTCCGGGGCCGGCTGCTGGCCGACCTCGCGCCGGTGACGCCGCGGCCCGCCGAGGTGCCGTTCCACTCCACCGTCACCGGTGGCCCGCTGGACACCACGGCGCTCGACGCCGAGTACTGGTACCGGAACCTGCGGGAGCAGGTGCTCCTCGAACCGGTGGTGCGCGGGCTGCTCGACACCGGGACGAGCTGCCTCATCGAGGTCGGCCCGCACCCGGTGCTGTCGCCGGGCCTCCAGGAGAGCGTCGACGCGGCGCGGGCCGACGCGGTCGTGCTGGGCACGCTGCGCCGCGACACCTCCGGTCCGGCCCGGTTGCTGACTTCGCTGGCCGAGGCGTTCGTGCACGGCCTGCCGGTGCGCTGGGACGCCGTGTTCGACGGCGCCGGCGCCCGCCGGGTCGACCTGCCGACCTACCCGTTCGAGCGCGAGCAGTACTGGGTGGCCTCCACCGGCGGCGCGACGGACGCGGCCCGGTTCGGCCTCGACACCGTGGACCACCCCTTGCTGGACGCCGCCGTGGAGTCGGCCGACGACGACAGCGCCGTGTTCAGCGCGCGGCTGTCCCTGCGTTCCCACCCCTGGCTCGCCGACCACGAGGTGGCCGGCGTGCCCCTGCTCGCGGGCACCGCGTTCCTGGACCTCGCGCTGTGGGCCGCCGCCCGCACCGGGAACGGCCGGGTCGCGGAACTCACGATCGAGGCGCCGCTGCCGGTGCCCGCCGACACCGGCGTGGCCGTGCGGATCGTCGTACGCCCGGCCGAGGACTCCGGCGGAAGCTCGTTCACCCTGTCGGCGCGGCAGGACGGCGAACGGTCCTGGACCCGCCACGCCGCCGCGACGCTGACGGCGGCCGGGCCGACCGGCGGTGAACTCCCCTGGCCCGCGGACCTGGAGGACCTCACCGAGGTCGAGGACGTCGACCTGGCCGGGGCCTACGAGCGACTGGCCGACGGCGGCTTCGCCTACGGCCCCGCCTTCCAGGGGCTGCGCCGGCTGCGCAGGCGCGGCGAGGAGCTCTTCGCCGAGGTGGAGGTGGCCGACGCGGCGGGCTTCGGACTGCACCCGGCACTGCTGGACGCCGCGCTGCACGCCCTCGAACTGCGCTCCCTGGCCGACGGCGGCACCGGGCTGCTGCCGTTCTCGTGGAGCGGCGTGCGGCTGCACCGCACCGGCGCCACCTCGTTGCGCGTACGGCTCTCCCCGGCAGGGCCGGGGCTCGCCACGACGACACTGGCCGCCTACGACGACAGCGGCGCGCTCGTGCTGAGCGCCGACTCCCTGGTGATGCGGCCCGCCACCCCGGCGCGCGGCGACGCGCTGTTCCGGGTGGAGTGGACCCCGCTGGCCGGGGCGGCCGCCCCGCGCGGCCGGTGGGCCGTCCTGGGCGCCGAACACGCGGACCTGCCGGCCTATCCCGACCTGGCCGCCCTGGTCGCCGCCCCCGCGCTGCCCGACGTGGTCTTCGTGCCGTGCGCCACCACGGACACCGTCGCTCTCGTGGAGGCGGCCCATGCCGTCACCGGCCGGATGCTGACCCTGCTCCGCGACTGGCTGGCCGACGACCGCCTTGCCGCGGTGCGGCTGGTCGTGGTGACCCACGACGCCGTCTCCACCGGCCCGACGGACGCCGTCGCCGGTCTCACGGCGTCGCCCGTCTGGGGCCTCGTCCGATCGGCGCAGGCCGAGAACCCCGGCCGGGTCGTCCTCCTGGACACCGACACCCCCGCCGACTCCGCGTTCGGCACCGCGGCCGTCGCGGCCGCGGTCACCTCCGACGAGCCCCAGCTCGCCGTCCGCGCGGACACCGTGCTGGTGCCCCGGCTCGCCCGGGCCCGCCCCGCCGCCGGCCCGGCCCGGGTCCTGCGGACCGACGGCACCGTCCTGGTCACCGGTGTGCCCGGCGCGCTCGGCAGCACGATCGCGCGTCACCTCGTCACCCGGCACGGCGTGCGCCGTCTGCTGCTGGCCGGCCGCCGCGGCGAAGGCGCCGAGGGGGCGGCGGCGCTCGTCGCCGAACTGACCGGCCTCGGCGCCGACGTGACCCTCGCCGCGTGCGACGTCGCCGACCGCGACGCGCTGGCGGCCCTGCTGGCCACCGTGCCGAAGGACCATCCGCTCACCGGTGTGGTGCACGCCGCCGGCGTGCTCGACGACGCCACCATCCCCTCCCTGACCACGGAGCGGCTCGACGCCGTCCTGCGGCCGAAGGTCGACGCCGCTTGGCACCTGCACGAACTCACCGAAGGCCTCGACGCGTTCGTGCTGTTCTCGTCGGTGATGGGCGTGCTCGGCAACGCCGGCCAGGGCAACTACGCGGGCGCCAACACCTTCCTCGACGCGCTCGCCGCCCACCGCGCCCACCGTGGCCTGCCGGCCCTGTCGCTCGCCTGGGGACTGTGGGCCGCGCCCAGCGGGCTGACCGGCCACCTCGGCGAGCTGCGGCGCAGCGCGACGGGCGTCGTCGCGCTCGACACCGACGAGGCGCTGGCGCTGTTCGACGCCGCCTGGCAGGCCCACGGCCCGGCGCTGGTGCCCGCCCGGCTCGACACCGCCGCCTGGCGGGCGGCCACCGCCCCGGACCCGGTACCCGCACTGCTGCGGGAACTGGTCCGCGCACCGCGACGGCACGACCCGGCCCCCTCCGTCGAGCCGACCGCCGACCGTCTCGCCGCCCTGTCCGAGACCGCCCGGATCGACGCGCTGACCGCGCTCGTCCGGCGCCACGCCGCGGCCGTGGTCGGGCACGACTCGCCCGAGGCGATCGACCTCGACCGGACGTTCGCCGACACCGGCTTCGACTCGCTCACCGCGCTCGGCCTGCGCAACCGGCTCGCCCGGGCGACCGGGCTGCGACTGCCCGCCGCACTGCTCTTCGACCACCCCACCCCGGCCGCCCTCGTCGCCCACCTGGACACCGCCCTGCACGGCGCCGCTCCCGCCACCGAACGGGCCGCGGTGGGCGTCGCCGCGGCGGACGAACCCATCGCCGTCATCGGCATGGCCTGCCGGTTCCCGGGCGCCGTGCGGTCCCCCGAAGACCTGTGGGAGCTGCTGCTGCGCGGCGGCGACGCGATCTCGGACCTGCCCGCCGACCGCGGCTGGGACCTCGACACGCTGTACGACCCGGACCCGGACCGGGCCGGCCACAGCTACGCCAGGGCCGGCGGATTCCTCTACGACGCCGCCGACTTCGACCCCGAGTTCTTCGGCATCAGCCCCCGTGAGGCGCTCTCCGTCGATCCGCAGCAGCGGCTGCTCCTGGAGACCTCCTGGGAGGCCGTCGAGCGGGCCGGCATCGACCCGCACGCGCTGCGCCACAGCCGCACCGGCGTCTTCACCGGCCTGATGTACAACGACTACGCGGCCCGCTTCCACCGGTCGCCGGAGGAGTTCGAGGCGCACCTCGGCAACGGCAGCGCGGCGAGCGTCGCCTCCGGCCGGATCTCCTACACCCTCGGCCTCGAAGGCCCCGCGGTCAGCGTCGACACGGCGTGCTCGTCGTCGCTGGTGGCGCTCCACCTGGCGGTCCAGGCCCTGCGGCAGGGCGAGTGCTCGCTGGCGCTGGCCGGCGGCGTGACCGTCATGTCGACGCCGAAGCTGTTCGTCGAGTTCAGCCGGCAGCGCGGTCTGGCCCCCGACGGCCGCTCCAAGGCCTTCGCCGCCGCGGCGGACGGGATGGGCGCCGCCGAGGGTGCCGGAATGCTCCTGGTCGAGCGGCTCTCCGACGCGCGGCGCAACGGTCACCCGGTGCTGGCCGTGGTACGCGGCACCGCGACCAACCAGGACGGCGCCTCCAACGGACTCACCGCCCCCAACGGACCGGCGCAGCAGCGCGTGATCCGCGCCGCCCTGGCCGCCGCCGGGCTGAAGCCGGCCGAGGTGGACGCGGTCGAGGCCCACGGCACCGGAACCGCCCTGGGCGACCCGATCGAGGCGGAGGCCCTGCTGGCCACCTACGGCCAGGAGCGGGAACGTCCGCTCTGGCTGGGTTCGGTGAAGTCCAACATCGGCCACACCCAGGCCGCGGCGGGCGTCGCCGGCCTCATCAAGATGGTGCTCGCGCTGCGGGCCGGGACCCTCCCGAGGACGCTGCACGCGGACGAGCCGACCCCGCACGTGGACTGGTCGGCCGGGGCGGTGCGGCTGCTGACCGAGACGACACCGTGGCCGGCCGACGGCAGCCCCCGGCGGGCCGGCATCTCCTCCTTCGGGATCAGCGGCACCAACGCGCACGTCGTGATCGAGGAGGCCCCGGCCGAGCCGTCCGGTGCCGCTACCGCCGACGGGCCCGATCGTGGGGCCTCCCACGCGCCCGATCACGGGCCCGGCTCCGCGCCCGACCCCGGGCCGGGCCTGATGCTGCCCTGGGTGCTGTCCGCCCGCACCGACCGCGCGCTGCGCGACCGGGCGGCCGCACTGGGCGCGACGGCCGGCGCGCACCCCGGCGCCACCGGCCACTCGCTCGCCACCACCCGCTCCCTCTTCGAGCACCGGGCCGTCGTGGTGGCGTCCGCCGCGCCCGCCCGGGCCCGCGCCCTGGCCGCGCTCGCGAACGGCCGGACCGCACCCGGACTGGTCCAGGGCGTCGCCGACACCGACGGCCGGACGGTGTTCGTCTTCCCCGGCCAGGGCGCGCAGTGGGCCGGCATGGGCGCGAAACTGCTCGACGAGTCCGAGGTGTTCCGGGCGGAGATCGAGGCCTGCGCGCACGCCATGGCCCCGTACATCGACTGGTCGCTGACCGACGTGCTGCGCGGCAGCGCCACCGCGCCGTCCCTGGACCGGGTCGACGTCGTGCAGCCGGCCCTCTTCGCCATGATGGCCGGCCTGGTGCGCCTGTGGGAGGCGTACGGCGTCCGGCCCGCCGCCGTGGTGGGGCACTCGCAGGGCGAGATCGCCGCCGCCTACGCGGCGGGCGCGCTGTCGCTGGACGACGCGGCCCGCGTGGTCGCCCTGCGCAGCCGGGCGCTGGTCGCGCTGGCGGGCTCCGGCGGCATGGCCTCCGTGCCGCTGCCCGTGGACGAGGTCCGCGCCCGGGCCGAGGACCTCGACGGCGCGATCAGCATCGCGGCGGTCAACGGACCCGCCTCCGTGGTGATCTCCGGCGAGCCCGGGGCGCTCGACGCGTTCGTGGCCCGCTGCGTCGCCGAGGGCGTCCGGGCCCGCCGCATCCCCGTCGACTACGCCTCGCACTCCCCGCAGGTGGACGCGATCAGGGACGAGCTGCTGACGGCGCTGCGCCCCGTCGCGCCCGGGGCGGCCCGGATCCCGTTCCACTCCACCGTCGAGGGGCGCCCGGTGGACACCGCGACCCTGGACGCCGAGTACTGGGTCCGCAACCTGCGCCGGACGGTCCGGTTCGCGGACACCGTCGCCGACCTGGCCGCCGCCGGCGCCACCACGTTCATCGAGATCAGCCCGCACCCCGTGACGACCGTTCCCGTGCAGGACATCCTGGACGGCGCCGCCGGCCGCGGCGGCCTGGTGGTCGGATCGCTGCGCCGGGACGACGGCGGCCTCCGGCGCTTCCTCACCTCCGTGGCCGAGGCCCACGTGCGCGGCGTCCCCGTCGAGTGGACGGCCGCCTTCGCCGGCCCGGACCGCCGGACCGTACCGCTGCCCACCTACCCGTTCCAGCGGCAGCGCTACTGGCTCGACGCGCCGCCCCCCGCGGCGCCCGTCACCCGGGACGCGGCACTTTGGGCGGCCGTCGACGACCGCGACCCCGAGGCCCTGGCCGCGCTCCTCACCGAGGACACCGGCCACGACCGCGGCACGCTCGACGCCGCGATGTCCCTGCTCTCGGCCTGGCGCGACACCCGCAGGGCGGAGCAGGAGAGCGACGCCTGGCGGTACCGGATCGTCTGGCGCCCCGCCGACGCCCGGCCCGGCCGGCTGTCCGGCACCTGGCTGGTCGTCCACTCCGACCGGCAGGCCGAGGACCCGTGGGTCTCCGGCGTCACCGAGGCCCTGACCAGCGCCGGAGCACACGTCGACGCGGTGGCCGTACCCCCCGGCGACCTCGACCGGCAGGCCCTGGCCGCCCGGGCCGGGCAGGCGACCGGCGTGCTCAGCCTGCTCCCGCTCGACGAACGGGCCCACGCCGACTTCCCGGCCGTGCCCGACGGGTACGCCCGGACGATCGCACTGATCCAGACCCTCGGCGCCGTCGAGACCCCGGTACCGCTGTGGTGCCTCACCCGGGGCGCCGTCTCCACCGCCGCCTCCGACCCGCTCACCAGCACCTCGCAGGCCCTCGTGTGGGGCCTCGGCCGGATCGCCGGAATCGAGCACCCCGACCGCTGGGGAGGCCTGATCGACCTGCCCCCGACCGTGGACGACCGCGCCCGGGAGCGCCTCGTCGCCGCCCTCACCACCGCGACCGGGGAGGACCAACTGGCCGTCCGCGCCTCGGGCCTGCTCGTCCGCCGGCTGGTCCGGTCCGAGCCCGCACCGCCGGCCCGGGACGCCACCACCTGGCGGCCCCGCGGCACCGCGCTCGTCACCGGCGGTACCGGCGCCCTCGGCGCGCAACTCGCCGGCTGGCTGGCCGGACAGGGCGTCGAACACCTGCTGCTGGTCAGCCGCAGCGGCCCCGGAGCACCCGGCGCCGCCGAGCTGCAGGACCGGATCCGCGCCCTCGGCACCGAGGTCACGGTGGCCGCGTGCGACATCGCGGACCGCGCCGCGCTGGCGGACCTGATCGGCACGATCCCGGCCGACCGGCCGCTGCGCTCGGTCTTCCACACCGCGGCCCTGCTCGACGACGCCTCACTCGACACACTGACCGTCGACCAGGTCGACCGCGTGCTGCGGGTCAAGGCCGACGGCGCCCGCCACCTCCACGAACTCACCCGCGACCTGGACGCCTTCGTGCTGTACTCCTCCCTCGGCGGCACCCTCGGGCTGCCCGGCCAGAGCAACTACGCACCCGGCAACGCCTACCTCGACGCCCTCGCCCAGGAGCGCCGCGCCGCCGGACTCCCGGCCACCTCCGTCGTCTGGGGCGCCTGGTCCGGGGGCGGCATGGCACAGGGCACCGTCGCCGGCGTGCTGCGGCGGCACGGCCTGCCCGAGATGGACCCGGACCGCGCCCTGGCCGCGCTGCACCGGGCCATCGGCACCGGGGAACCGACACCCGTACTCGCCGACATCGACTGGGACCGCTTCCACACGGCGTTCACGGCCCTGCGGCCGAGCCCGCTGCTGCGGGAGATCCCCGACGTCGAACGGTTCCTCGCACCGAGCGGCGGCGACACCCGAGGCGACGAGGACCGGCTGCTCACCCGGCTGGCCACCACCGGCGGAGCCCGGCGCGCCCGCCTCCTGCTCGACCTGGTGAGCGCCCAGGTCGCGGCGGTGCTCGGGTACGAGAACCCGGCGGCCGTCGTCCCCGACCGGCCGTTCCAGCTGGCCGGATTCGACTCGGTGCTCGGCGTGGAGCTACGCAACCGGCTCGGCGCGGCCACCGGCCTGACCCTGCCGGCGACCGCCGTCTTCGACCACCCGACCCCGGCCGCGCTCGCCGCCCACCTGGGCGAACGGCTGCCGGCCGCCGAGGACGGGCCGCCCGAGGAACCCGCACCCAGCGGGTCCATGGCCGCGCAGCTCGAACGGC
The DNA here is from genome assembly GCF_042882445.1 of Kitasatospora sp. NPDC058218. Classification (NCBI taxonomy): domain Bacteria; kingdom Bacillati; phylum Actinomycetota; class Actinomycetes; order Kitasatosporales; family Streptomycetaceae; genus Kitasatospora; species Kitasatospora sp. NPDC058218. Next base: position 16,818 of record NZ_JBHVWC010000112.1, read on the forward strand.
TGGCGGAACTGCCGGTCGACGAACAGGAGAGCGACCACGTACGGCAGCGGCTGCGGCTTCTGCTGGAGAAGTGGACGGATGCCGACCGGGTGACCCGCAGCAGCCTGGGCGAATCCAGCGACGACGAACTGTTCGACCTGATCGACAACGACCTGGGGGTGTCCTGAGCCATGGCGACCGAGGAGAAACTCCGCGACTACCTGAAGCGGGTCACGTTCGAGTTGCAGGAGACGCGTCGCCGCGTCGCCGAACTGGAGAACCCCGAGGCCGAGCCCATCGCGATCGTCGGGATGAGCTGCCGCTACCCGGGCGGCGTCCGGTCCCCGGAGGACCTGTGGCGGCTGGTCGACGAAGGACGCGACGCGATCGGCGACTTCCCCACCGACCGCGGCTGGGACGTCGAGGGACGCCACGACCCGGACCCGGCGAAGCCGGGCAGCTTCTACCCCCGGGCCGGTGGCTTCCTCCACGACGCCGCCGACTTCGATCCCACCCTCTTCGACATCTCGCCGCGTGAGGCGCTGGCGATGGATCCGCAGCAGCGGTTGTTGCTGGAGACCTCGTGGGAGGTGTTCGAGCGGGCCGGGATCGATCCGACCTCGGTGCGCGGCACCGACACCGGCGTCTTCTTCGGGGCGACGTACCAGGACTACGCGTCCCGGCTCGCCCGTCCGCCCGCCGAGCTGGAGGGCTACATCGTCACGGGCAACACCGCGAGCGTGGCGAGCGGCCGGGTGGCCTACACGTTCGGCCTCGAAGGCCCCGCGGTGACGCTGGACACGGCCTGCTCGTCGTCGCTGGTGGCGCTGCACCTCGCGGCGCAGTCACTGCGGCAGGGCGAGTGCTCGCTCGCGCTGGCCGGCGGCGTGGTCGTGATGTCGACGCCGGACATGTTCGTGGAGTTCAGCAGGCAGCGGGGACTGGCGGCGGACGGCCGCTGCAAGGCCTTCTCGGCCGCGGCGGACGGCTTCGGCTCCTCCGAGGGTGTGGGCGTGCTGTTGGTGGAGCGGTTGTCGGACGCGGTGCGCAACGGGCATCGGGTGCTGGCGGTGGTGCGTGGTAGTGCGGTGAACCAGGACGGTGCGTCGAACGGTCTGACGGCGCCGAACGGTCCGTCGCAGCAGCGGGTGATCCGGCAGGCGCTGGCCGGTGCGGGGTTGTCCCCGGCCGAGGTGGACGCGGTCGAGGCCCACGGCACCGGAACCGCGCTGGGCGACCCGATCGAGGCGCAGGCGTTGCTGGCGACCTACGGTCAGGACCGTTCGGTGGAGCGGCCGTTGTGGCTGGGGTCGGTGAAGTCGAACCTGGGTCATACGCAGGCTGCCGCCGGTGTGGCGGGTGTCATCAAGATGGTGATGGCGATGCGCCATGGCGTGCTTCCGGCGACTTTGCACGTGGACGAGCCGTCGTCGCATGTGGACTGGTCGGCGGGCGGGGTCCGGCTGCTGACGGAGCAGACGGTCTGGCCGGAGGTGGACCGTCCTCGCAGGGCAGGTGTGTCCTCGTTCGGGATCAGTGGGACCAACGCCCACGTCATTCTTGAGCAGGGACCGGCGGAGCTGCAGGTGGAGGTCTCGGTACAGCCGGGGCCGGTGCCGGTGGTGCTGTCGGGGCGGACGGGTTCGGCGCTTCGTGCGCAGGCGGCGCGGCTGCTGCGGCATGTGGAGGTGGAGGCCGCCGAGGACCTGGCCGGTCTGGGTTTCTCGCTGGCGACGACGCGTGCGGCGCTCGACCACCGTGCCGTGGTGGTGGCCGGTGACGCGGCCGAACTGCGGCAGGGCCTGCTGGCGTTGGCGGCGGGAGAGCCCGGCGCGGGTGTGGTCACCGGCAGTGCGACGAACGGCGGTTGGGCGTTCCTCTTCGCGGGGCAGGGTGCGCAGCGGGTCGGTATGGGGCGGGAGCTGTACGAGCGGTTCCCGGTGTTCGCACGCGCGTTGGACGAAGCCCTCGAACTCCTCCATATCCGTGCGGAGTTCTTCGGTGCGGACGCCGATGCCTTGGAGGGGACGGGCGTCGCTCAGCCGGCGCTGTTCGCTTTCGAGGTGGCGTTGTTCCGGCTCTGGGAGTCGTGGGGTGTGCTGCCGGATGGGGTGGCGGGTCACTCCGTGGGTGAGGTCGCGGCCGCTCATGTGGCGGGTGTGCTGTCCCTGGAGGACGCGTGCACCTTGGTTGCCGCGCGTGGACGTCTGATGCAGGCGCTTCCGGCCGGCGGGGTGATGGTCGCGGTGGAGGCCACGGAGGAGGAGGTCCTGCCGCTGCTGGGTGACGACGTCTCGCTCGCGGCGGTCAACGGGCCGACGTCGGTGGTGGTTTCGGGTGCCGGGCCAGCGGTGGAGCTGGTCGTGGCGGCGTTGTCGGATCGTCGTTCGCGGCGTCTGCGGGTCAGCCACGCGTTCCACTCGCCGTTGATGGAGCCGATGCTCGACGACTTCCGTCAGGTGCTCGGGGGTCTGTCGTTCCGGACCCCGGCGCTGCGGTTCGTCTCCACGGTCACGGGTCGTCCGGTCTCGGAGGAGATCGCGACGGTCGAGTACTGGGTGGAGCATGCCCGCAAGGCGGTGCGGTTCGCGGATGCGGTGTCCGCGCTGCATTCCGACGGGGTGGAGACCTTCGTCGAGGTCGGTCCCGATGGTGTGTTGAGTGCGGTGGGGTCGGCCGTGGTGCCGGCCGGGCGGTTCGTTGCGTCGATGCGCCGCGACCGGGACGAGTGCGTGTCCGTGCTGACGGCGCTCGCCCAGGCCCATGTTCGTGGTGCCCGGGTCGACTGGCGGGTGGTGTTCGGCCGTTCCGAGCCGCCGCGCCTCGGCCTGCCGACGTATGCCTTCCAGCACCAGCGCTTCTGGATGACCGACGACGGCTCGCACACCGGTGACATGAGCGCCCTGGGTCTGGATCCGAGCGGCCATCCGTTGTTGGGGGTGGTGGTGGAGTTGCCGGGTTCGGGTGGGGTGGTGTTGTCGGGTCGGTTGTCGTTGTCGGGGCAGGGGTGGCTTGCTG
>NZ_JBHVWC010000113.1:0-17470 GCF_042882445.1 Kitasatospora sp. NPDC058218
GGAACGGACACTTCCTTCGGACCGCCTTCCAGCGGGCCCTCCGGGCGCTTCGTTCTTTCGTGTTCCCAGCTTACCAGATGTTTTCCGCTCCGTTTTCCGGAGTTTCATTCATCCGACCCTTGCTGGTCAGGTCCGCTTTTCTGCGGCGACCCCCACATTAGCTCATTTCGGGACTGACCCGAAATTCCCCGCTCCCACCGTTCGACGAAAACGCCGAGCGACCCAAATTAATGGGCTTCGAGTGAGAGTAGGACTTGCCGATTGCGACGGCCGCTCGGCCGGTTTGCGGCGACCTCTCGGTCTGCCGTGCACCCGCCCGCTTCAGCGACTCGTCCAACACTAGGCCAGTCGGACCGGCACGTCAAACACCCGAGGGCCGGATCTGTCCAGATCCGGCCCTCGATGCTCAAAACCGCAGGTCAGCGGCGGTGCGTTTTCAGCCGGCCGAGACCAGCTCGGCGGCGGCCAGGTTGCGCTTGCCGCGGCGCAGGACCAGCCACCGGCCGTGCAGCAGGTCGGCCTCGGCCGGCACCGCTTCCTCGTCCGTCACCTTGACGTTGTTGAGGTAGGCGCCGCCCTCCTTGATCGTCCGGCGGGCGGCCGAACGGCTGGGCGCCAGGCCGACGGCGACCAACAGGTCTACCACCGGCTGGAGTTCGGCGACCTCCGCCTTCGGGACCTCGGCCAGCGCGGCCGCCAGGGTCGGCGCCTCCAGGTCGGCGAGGTCGCCCTGGCCGAACAGTGCCTTGGACGCGGCGACCGCGCGGTCGTACTGCTCGGCGCCGTGCACCAGGGTGGTCAGTTCCTCGGCGAGCGCGCGCTGGGCGAGCCGGGCGGCCGGGCGCTCGGTGGTCTCGCGCTCCAGCTCCTCGATCTCCTCCTTCGAGCGGAAGCTGAAGATCCGCAGGAAGTTGGGGACGTCCCGGTCGTCCGCGTTCAGCCAGAACTGGTAGAAGGCGTACGGGGTGGTGAGCTCGGGGTCGAGCCAGACCGTGCCCGACTCCGTCTTGCCGAACTTGGTGCCGTCGGCCTTGACGATCAGCGGGGTGGCCAGTGCGTGCACCGACTTCGCCTCCGCCTTGCGGATGAGGTCCGTGCCGGCGGTCAGGTTGCCCCACTGGTCGCTGCCACCGGTCTGCAGGGTGCAGCCGTAGCGGCGGTTCAGCTCCAGGTAGTCCATGCCCTGGAGGATCTGGTAGCTGAACTCGGTGAAGCTGATGCCCGCGTCGGAGTTGAGCCGCCGGGCGACGGCCTCCTTCGCGATCATGTTGTTGACGCGGAAGTACTTGCCCACGTCGCGCAGCAGGCTGATGGCCGACATCCCGGAGGTCCAGTCCAGGTTGTTGACCATGCGCGCCGCGTACGGGCCGTCGAAGTCGAGGAAGCGCGAGATCTGGCCACGCAGGCGGTCGACCCAGGCGGCCACCGTCTCGGGGTCGTTCAGGACGCGCTCGGCGGTCGGCTTGGGGTCACCGATCAGGCCGGTGGCACCGCCGACCAGGCCCAGCGGGAGGTTCCCCGCCTGCTGGATGCGGCGCATGGTCAGGATCTGCACCAGGTTCCCGAGGTGCAGGCTGGGGGCCGTCGGGTCGAAGCCGCAATAGAACGTGACCGGGCCGTCCGCGAACGCCTTGCGCAGTGCGTCCTCGTCGGTGGACAGGGCGATCAGCCCACGCCACCGCAGCTCGTCGACGATGTCCGTCACGGTCACGCTTCTCCTTCGATCGGGCGTCCGCCCGGTGCGGAACCCGGTTCGGTCGGGCCCCGGAGCGGAACGGCTCCAGCGTGGTAGAGCCTACGCGGTCCGGGCCAGCGAGTTTCCGTCGAGGCATCCGACCGGGCGCCCTGCCGCGGGCCCGCCGAAGGTCGGAAGCAGCCGGCCGGAGGCACCGCCTCCCCTGTCCCACCCCTCGCCTCCACCGGAAATTCCGTTGTTCGTCGGCCCGGGGCCCCTCCAGAGTGGTCCCACCGCCGTGCGGCGGCAGTGACGTGTGTGGAGACGGTCGTGCCGCCGTGGCACGCCCGGGGAAAGGGTGTGCCGAGGTGCGCAACACGCTGGTTCTGAACGCGAGCTACGAGCCCCTGACGACGGTGTCGCTCCAGCGCGCCGTGGTCCTGGTGCTCCAGGACAAGGCCGTGGTCGAGCAGGCCCACCCACTGCGGAGCATCCGCGGTACCGGCGTCTGCGTTCCGGTGCCCCGGGTGATCAGACTGCAGCGCTACGTACGGGTGCCGTTCCGACAACAGGCTCCGTGGTCCCGCCGCGGCGTGCTGGTCCGGGACCAGCACCTGTGCGCGTACTGCGGGCGCCGGGCCACCACCGTGGACCACCTGCAGCCCCGGTCGCGCGGTGGGGCGGACAGCTGGCTGAACACCGTGGCCGCCTGTGCCGAGGACAACCAGCTCAAGGCCGACCGGACGCCGGAGCAGGCCGGGATGAAGCTGCTGCGCAAGCCGTTCGTGCCGACGCCGCAGGCCACCCTGATGATGGCGCTGGGCCTGCGCGGCTCGGACCTCCGGGACCTGGCGGACTGGCTGCCGGCCGCCGTGGCACCCTCCGCCGCGTAGCCACCCGGCCGCCGCCGGCCGGGCCCGCCCCTTCGGCGGTGGAGGCGAACGCGATCGCCGCCGAAGGGGCGCCTCAGTCCTTCGCCTGGTACCCGGCCGCTATCCCGAAGTTGGCCGAGTGCTCGGGCACCGCGACGACCCGACCGCCGCCGATCAGCACCCGGCCGGAGATCAGCAGCGAGCCGGTGCCCTGCGGGAAGTTGCCGCCGACCGTCTCCTGGCCGCCGGCCAGGGCGAAGCGGCTGAGGTGGGCGGGCTGGTCCAGGCGTTCGTCGGCGGCGAGCACCAGCGCGCCGCCGTCGACGCCGACCGCCCGGACGTCGCCCTTCTCGGCGGTGGCCGCCTTCCAACGCTGCTTGCCGCTGTCCAGGTCGTAGCCGACGACGGAGACCGCTCCGCCGCCGTTCGCCGGAGCCAGTGTGGTGACCATCGTCCGGTCGTGGAAGAAGACGCCGGGAGTGGCCGAAAACGTACCGCGGGCGACGTCCAGCCTGCCCTCGCCCGCGGCGACCGGTATCTCGGCGGCCGGGTCGCCCGCCGGGCCCCAGGCGAACACCTTGTCGTTCTCGGGCTTCTCCCCGGTGGTCAGGACGACGGAGGGCTCGGCGGAGAGCACCGTCACCGTCTTCGGCTGGTTGTTCAGACCGCGCCACCAGCTCACCGTGCCGTCGGCGGTGTTCAGCGAGACGGCCTGGTCGACGGGGGTGGAGTCGGCGCAGGAGCTCGCCACCAGGACGGTCCTGCCGGTGACTCCGCCGGAGAGGGTGCAGAACTTGCCCTGTCCGGTGTACTGCCAGACGTCCTTGCCGTCGGCGGACTCCCAGGCGACCACGTGGTCGTCGCCGACGGCGATCACCTTGTCCTCGACGACGCCGACGCGCGCGGTGTAGCCGCCCTTCGCCGTGGAGAGCGGCTTGCTCCACACCGTCCGGCCGGTCTTGGTGTCGACCGCGGCCACCAGCGTGCACGGACTCTTCGGATCGGGCCCGCTCCGGAACAGCACGGCGCCCAGACCGGCCTCGTTGACGCCCGCCGAGAGCCCGCAGGGCGTGACCCCGGCCACCGGCGGCTCGACCGACCAGGTCGGCTTGCCGGCCGCCAGGTCGTAGGCGTGGACGCCGGTGGCGTCGGCGCGCACCACCGCGTCGGCCAGCAGCCAGCTGCCGACCAGGGTGTCGTCGGTGCCCGGCTGGAGTGCGGCGGCCGGCTGGGCCGACCAGGCCTTGGCGTGGGCGACGGTGAAGCCGGGTTCGCCGCCGGCGGCCGAGGCGTCGCCACCGTCCTGGGCACCGACCACCACGGCGGCCGCCACCAGCACGCCGAGGGCCGCGACTCCGGCGCCGGTCCGGACCACCAGGGCCCGCCGACCGGGGGCGTGGTCGGCGGAGAGCACCGCGTCGGCGGCGGCGCGCGCCTTGGCCCCGAGACCGGTCCGCGCCCTGTCGGCCGTCGACCCCTCCTCGGTCCCGCCCGCGCGGCCACGGCCACCGCCACGCCGCCCGGCCGCCCGCGGCCCGCGACCGGCGGGCTCCGGCGCGACGGCGGCCGCCACCGGATCGGCTGCGGGCCCGGGCTCGGCGACCGGCTCGGGCTCGATGTGCACATAGCCGTCGGCGGAGTACTCGGCGCCCGCCGGGGCGTACAGCTCCTCGCCGGTCGGCTGCTGCGGGACGGCGTACGGGGCGTACTGCTGCTGCCCGTAGTCGTCGTACCGGTAGTACGGCTGGTGCTGATCCCCCGGCTGCCCGCCCTGGCCGTAGCCGGGCTCCGCGTACCCGGGCTGCGCGTACCCGGCCTGCGGGTAGCCGTCCTGTCCGTACCCGGCCTGCGGGTACGCGCTCTGCCCGTACCCGTGCTGCGCGTATCCGTGATCCGGGAAGCCCTGGACCGGGTGGCCGGTTTCCGCGTACCCCGCGCCGGCGTCGTACCCGTGGCTTCCCTGCCAGTGCTGCGGCTGGTCCGGCCAGTCCTGCTGCGTCTGCTGCGGGTACCACGGCTGCTGTGCGGCGTCTCCGAGGGGATCCTGCGCCATCCGTTCCGTCCCTCCCGACCGCCGGCAATGCGGCAGCCAGCATCTCACGCCACCCGGAGCGCCTCCTTCCGGCCTCTGTGGGCCGGTTTCGGAAGCGGGTCCGCGGACGGGGGACGGCGGAACGGTGACAGCGGAAGGGACCTCAGCCGGACTCGTCCCGCAGGGCGGCGTCGATGCGGGCGGCGAGGGTGACGTCCAGGGCGGTGAGGCCGCCGGCGCTGTGGGTGGAGAGCGCGAAGTGCAGGGTCCGCCAGCGGATGTCGATGTCGGGGTGGTGGTCCAGCGCCTCCGCCTGCTCGGCGACCGCGACGACCACCCGGATCGCCGCCGGGAAGTCCGCCGCGTCGGCGGTGCGGACGATGGTGTCACCGTCCCGGCTCCACTGCGGCAGGTCGGCCAGGGCGGCCGTGATCTCGTCCTCCGTCAGACGCGCTCTGGTGCTCATCGAACCGCTCCCGGGTGTCGGGGTGACTGGTGAATGAAGGGTCAGGCCTTCCGACGCGGACGGGGTACCAGTTCGCCACCGCAGTTGGGGCAGGTGGCGGCCATGGCCTCGGTGCAGTCCGGACAGAAGGTGCACTCGTAGGAGCATAGGGACGCCGGGCCGTCCGCCGTCAGCGACACCGCGCAGCGTTCGCAGGTGTCGCGCATCTCCAGTGCCATGGCCTCTCCCTCGGGGCGAGCGGAACGAACGGAACGGGCGGGAACGGGTGGGATCGGGCGGGGCCTCGCTCAGCTGACGAGCAGCTTGGTGACGGCCACCAGGCCGACCACCACGATGACCCCGCGCAGCACCGGCGGGGGCAGCTTGCGGCCGACCTTGGCGCCGACCAGGCCGCCGCAGAGCGAGCCGACGGCGATCAGCCCGGCGGCGGCCCAGTTGATGGTCGAGGTGAAGAGGAAGAACACGGCGGCGACGCCGTTGACGATCAGCGCCAGCGCGTTCTTCACGCCGTTGATCCGCTGGAGGTCCTCCTGGAGCAGCATCCCCATCAGGGCCAGCAGCAGGACGCCCTGGGCGGCGCCGAAGTAGCCGCCGTAGATGCCGGTCAGGAAGACGCCGGCCAGCAGCGCGACGCCGCCGTCGGGGTCTCCCCCGGGCCGGCGCCGGGCGGCGACCGCCTTGGCCACCCGGGGCTGGATCACCACCAGGACGAGGGCCAGCAGGATCAGGACCGGGACGATCGTGTCGAAGGCGCTGCTCGGCAGCTCGATCAGCAGGACGGCGCCGACCAGCCCGCCGAACAGCGCGGCGATGCCGAGGCGGACCAGTCGCCGGCCCTGGTCGGCCAGCTCCCTCCGGTAGCCGATCACACCGCTGAGCGAGCCGGGCACCAGGCCGAAGGCGTTGGAGACGTTGGCGGTGACCGGTGGGATGCCGACGGCGAGCAGCACCGGGAAGGTGATCAGGGTTCCGGAGCCGACGATCACGTTGATCATCCCCGCGCCGACTCCCGCCACCAGGACGGCGATCGCCTCCCAGAGCGTCATGGGCCACCTCTCGTCTCGGTCCTGTCCGAGGCGATCATGCCGGACGGCGGGGTGCGCCTACCAGGGCCCGCCCACGATTCGGGACGTACACCACACGAGCGTTCACCGGACGCAACACACGCTCCGGACGGGCCGTGCGCCGCGAGGGGGCGCCTGCGACGCCGAGGGCCCGCTCCCCGTGTACCGCACGGGAGGCGGGCCCTCGGTACCGCGCGCGACGACGACGCGCCGCGCGACGGGGTCAGCTCACTCCGGGTCGATCTTCCGGTACTCGCGGGCCGGGTCCACCCGGGGGCGGGCGGCGCCCTTGGTGTCGGTGTCCAGCGGGCGCGGACCGGCCGCCGGGTCGAGCGGGACCTGGGTGGCCGCCGGCGCCGGGGCGCTCGGGGCGGCGGGCACGCCGCCGTTCGCGCCGCCGTTGCCGGTCAGGCCGGTGAAGGCGCCGCCGAGGCCCTTGAGCGCGTCTCCGACCTCGCTGGGGATGATCCACAGCTTGTTGGAGTCGCCCTTGGCCAGCTCGGGCAGGGTCTGCAGGTACTGGTAGGCGAGCAGCTTCTGGTCGGCGTCGCCGTCGTGGATCGCCTCGAACACGGTGCGGATCGCGGCCGCCTCACCGTCGGCGCGCAGCACCGCGGCCTGCGCCTCACCCTCGGCCTTGAGCACCTCGGCCTGCTTCTCGCCCTCGGCCCGCAGGATCTGCGCCTGCCGGGCGCCCTCGGCGGTGAGGATCGCGGCGCGCTTGTCACGGTCGGCGCGCATCTGCTTCTCCATCGAGTCCTGGATGGAGGTCGGCGGCTCGATCGCCTTCAGCTCGACGCGGTTGACGCGGATGCCCCACTTGCCGGTGGCCTCGTCCAGCACGCCGCGCAGACCGGCGTTGATCACCTCGCGGGAGGTCAGCGTCGACTCCAGGTCCATCGAGCCGATGATGTTGCGCAGCGTGGTGACGGTCAGCTGCTCGATCGCCTGGATGTAGCTGGCGACCTCGTAGGTGGCGGCCCGGGCGTCGGTGACCTGGTAGTAGATCACCGTGTCGATGTTGACCACCAGGTTGTCCTGGGTGATCACCGGCTGCGGCGGGAAGGGCACGACCTGCTCGCGCAGGTCGATCCGGTTCCGGACCCGGTCGATGAACGGGACGACGATGTTCAGCCCTGCGTTGAGCGTCCGGGTGTAGCGGCCGAAGCGCTCCACGATCGCGGCGCTGGCCTGCGGGATGACCTGAATCGTCTTGATCAGCGCGATGAATGCCACCACGACCAGGACGACCAGGACGATAAGGACGGGTTCCACGGACTCTCCCCTAGACGACCAGGGCGGTCGCGCCCTGGATTTCGACGACGTCGACCTGCTGCCCCGGCTCGTACACACTGCCGGGGTTGAGCGCGCGGGCCGACCAGATCTCGCCCTTGAGCTTGATCCGCCCGCCCTCCCCGTCGACTCTTTCCGCGACGACCGCGGTGGCGCCCTGAAGCGCCTCGATGCCCATCTTGATCTGCGGGCCCTTCCTGAGTTGCCGGTACGCGATGGGGCGCACCACGACCAGCAGGGCGACCGAGACCGCGACGAAGGTCAGGACCTGCCACACCGCCCCGGCGCCGAGCCCGGCGACACCGGCCGCGGCGAGCGCGCCGACCGCGAACATCGCGAACTCCGGCATCGCGGTGACGACCAGCGGTATGCCGAGGCCGACGGCGGCCAGGAGCCACCAGATCCAGCTGTCCACGTGTCCATCCTAGGGAGCGAAGGGCCTTCGAGGCGGACAGTTCCCGCAGGTGGAGGGGCGGAAACCGGTCGCACGTGCGACCGGCTCCAGTTCAGCCGAGTTCAGCCGGGTTCAGTGCGGTCCGGCGGCCGTCCGGCGGGCGTCCCGCACCCGGCCCGACCGCCCTCAGCCGAGCGGCAGGCCCTGCGCGGACCAGCGGTCGCCGTGACGCTCCAGCGTCAGCGGCAGGCCGAAGCACTTGGAGAGGTTGCGCGCCGTCAGCTCGGTGTCGATCGGGCCGGCGGTGAGCACCTTGCCCTGGCGGATCATCAGGACGTGGGTGAAGCCCGGCGCGATCTCCTCGACGTGGTGGGTGACCATCGCCATGGCCGGCGCGAACTCGTCCTGGGCCAGCGCGCCGAGGCGGCGCACCAGGTCCTCTCGGCCGCCGAGGTCCAGGCCGGCGGCGGGCTCGTCCAGCAGCAGCAGCTCGGGGTCGGTCATCAGGGCGCGGGCGATCAGGGTGCGCTTCTTCTCGCCCTCGGAGAGGGTGCCGAACTTGCGCTCGGTCAGGCCGGCCATGCCGAGCCGGTCCAGCAGGGCGAGCGCGCGCGACTCGTCGGCCTGCTCGTACTGCTCCTGCCAGCTGACCGTCATGCCGTAGGCGGCGGTGAGCACCGTCTGCAGCACGGTCTGCCCGGCGGGCAGCTTGTCGAACATGGCGGCGCCGGCCAGGCCGATCCGGGAGCGCAGCTCGAAGACGTCGACCTCGCCGAGCTTCTCGCCGAGGACGGACACCTTGCCGGCGGTCGGGAAGAGGTACGTGGAGGCGATCTGCAGCAGGGTGGTCTTGCCGGCGCCGTTGGGGCCGAGGATGACCCAGCGCTCGCCCTCGGAGATGGACCACGAGACCTGATCGACCAGCGCGCGCCCCTCCCGGACCACGGATACGTCCACCAGCTCCAGCACGTCGCTCATGCCTACGCCTTCCCCAAAACAGAAATTCGGCCGTCGGTGCGGGCGGGGCAGCCACTCCGGCGGCCGGTGGGCACGGAGTGGGTGCGCCGCACGCGCATGGGCAAACCTACGCCACGCGGATGACCGCCGATTCCGTAGGCTGGCCGGATGCTCGCGACTCCTGCCGACAATCCGTACGAAGAGCCCCGTTCGGGGCGGCTGGCCGCTTGGGGCAACGCCCTGTTGGCCGGATTGGTGCCGCCCGACAACGCCGCCGCGGCGGTGCTGGGCAGTGACGAGAGCCACCGGGTGACCGGGCTGCCCGGGGACGCACCGGGCGAGCGGCACGGGCTCACCTGGGCGCTGGGACGGCTGCGGGTGCTGGGGGTGAAGGGGCTGCGGCTGGCGTTGCCCTCCGCCGGGCACCCGCTGGGGCTGACCGGTCCGGCGCCGTTCAACGAGCGCGCGCTGGGCGCGGGCGAGGCCGTGCTGGCGGTCGGGGCACCGCTCGGGCTGGTGCCGGAGGTCGAGGTGTTCGGGCCGGTCGGGGACCGCTCGGCGACGGTGCTCTGGCGCTGCTCCGAGGTCAACGACGCGCCCCCGGCCGACGTGCCGTCGCTGCACGAGGCCGAGCGGGAGCTGGCGGACGGGCTGCGGGAGGCGACGGTGCTGCTGGCCCGCCTCGACGTTGCCGGGGCCGGGCCGGAGGCGCTGCGGGAGCTGGAGGCGTTCCGGCGGCGCGGGCACGTCGAGCTGCTCGCCCCCGGGTACCCTCCGCGCGCCGTCCGGGTGCTGGAGTCGGCCCGGCAGGTGTCGGCGCTGCTGTCGATCGCCTCGGGCGGCCACGGCGCGGCGGTCAGCGCCTCCGAGATGGCCTCCCGCCAGGCGGTGCTGGACCCCCTGCGGCGGATCGCCCGCCGGGCCCAGGTGGCGGCGTACAACGCGCTGGTGGACGAGAAGGGGTCAGCTTGACCCGGCCCTGAAGGGCCGGGCGTGGAGGTAGGGCGCGACTGGCTGTTGCGTGGCCTCCTCCGTCTGAGCACCTAGGCGGGTGCTGGGACGCGTGACTCACGCCCCGCGAGCCACACAGCCTCGCCCTTGCGGGCGATGTTGCGGGACGCGTTGTCGTCCGCGTGCGTGACGGTCCCGCAGGACCGGCACGCGAACGTTGCTTGATCGACGCGGTTCTTCCGCTCGATGTGGAGGCACTGGGAGCATTGCAGGCTGGTGTACGCCGGATCGACGTACACCAGCGGCACTCCGGCTCGCTTCGCCTTGTACTCCACGAAGGAGGCGAGCTGCGCGAAGCCCCACGAGTGCAGAGACGTCCGCTGGTCCTTGCGGAGCCGTACCCGGCTGCGGATGCCCGTGAGGTCTTCGAGGGCGATCCCTTGGCCGGTGCGTTCAGCGGTGGTGACGATCGTCTTGGAGACGATGTGGTTGACGTTGGCTGCGTGACGCTGCTCGCGTCGCGCGCGCTTCTTGAGCAGCCGCTTCGCGGCCTTGGTTCCCTTGGCCTGGAGCTTCTTGCGCAGGTCGAACTGCCGCTTGCGGTGTCGGTTCAGACCACGCCCGGCGACCCGGTAACCGGTGCTGGTGGTGGCGATGTTGGCGATGCCGAGGTCCACACCGACGAACCCGGCCGGTCTCTCTGTGAGCGGCTTCGACGGCACGTCGCAGGTGGCGATCAGGTAAAACCCGCCGTCGCGCTCGATCAGGTCGGATTCGCCCTGCCGGTGCTCGCGGAGCATCTTGAGTGCCTCCGACGAGCACGCGAAACGCACGCCCTTGAGCCGCCCGGCCGTGGCCCGGATCGACACCGTACCGGCGTCCAACTGCCAGGACAGACATCGGTCGTCGTACGGCTGCGCGGCTTCGGGCCGGAACGTGATCGGCTTGGACTCCGCCTTGACCCTCCGCTTGGAGCCAGGCCTGCCGAGGTTCCCGGCACGAATGTTGGCCTTCAACGTCGTGTAGGCGTCACGGACCTTCTTGATCACGTGCTGGGAGGCCTGGGCCCCCAGCCCGCGCGCCTTCAACTCGGCATAGGTGTGCTTGCGCAGCTCGTACTCACGCGGCACACCGTGCTCGAACGCCACGGCGGACACCCAGCACGCCGCCTCGTTGGCCGTGCGCAGGGTGGAGCGCAGCGCGGCGGCCTGGTCGGCCTCCGGCAACAGCTTCACCTGCGTCACGAGCTTCACACGGCGGGAACCGTAACAGCCGCCACCGACAAACGGCCGTCCAGCTCTTCGGAGCGATGCTGCGGCGCTCCGCGCCACAGGTCTCAGGGGCGAATTCCTCCCGGCCGTGAACGGCCGGGGTTCCGTCGCAGATCAGGCTGAATTCCGCCCCTCCCGGGGGCGGCTCCCGGGCCGCCGCGGGCCCTCCGGGCCCTGGGGCCCGTCCGGCCCTAGGCCTCCCGGGCCTCGCCGTGCCGGACCGCCCAGAGCGCGGCCTGGGTGCGGTCGGCGAGGTCCAGCTTCATCAGGATGTTGGAGACGTGCGTCTTCACCGTCTTCTCCGAGAGGTGCAGGCTCCGCGCGATCTCCCGGTTGGAGCGGCCGTCGGCGATGTGCCCGAGCACCTCGCGCTCGCGCTCGGTCAGGGTGGCACCGCGGCCCTGCGGCTGGCGGGGACCGTCGTCGGCGAGCAGCGCCTCCGCGAGCTCGGGCTGGAGCAGCACGTGGCCGGCGTGGACCGAGCGGATCGCCCCGGCCAGCGCCTCCGGGTCGACGTCCTTGTACACGTACCCGGCGGCACCGGCCCGCAGTGCGGGGACCATGGTCCGGTGCTCGGTGAAGCTGGTGACGATCAGGATCCGGGCCCGGCTGCCCTCGCCCTTGAGCGTGCGCAGCGCCTCGATGCCGTCGACGCCGGGCATCTTGAGGTCCATCAGGACGACGTCGGGGTCGAGCTCCCGGGCCCGGTCGACGCCGTCCGCGCCGTCGGCGGCCTCGCCGACCACCTCGATGTCGTCCTGCACCTCCAGGAAGGTGCGCAGACCCCGGCGGACCACCTGGTGGTCGTCGACCAGCAGGACGCGGATCACTGGTGTGGTGTCAGGCACCGGGGACCTCCATCTCGACGACCGTCCCCTTCCCGGGGGCCGAGTCCAGGGTGAGCGTGCCGCCGACGGCGGCGGCGCGGTCGCGCATCGAGGCCAGGCCGAGGTGGCGGCCGGCGCGGCGGACGGAGTCGGGGTCGAAGCCCCGGCCGTCGTCGCGCACGCGCAGGACGGCGCCGCGCGCGGGCGTGCCGGCCAGGGTGACGGTGACGCGCCGGGCGCCGGAGTGGCGCAGCGCGTTGTGCAGGGCCTCCTGGGCGACCCTCAGCAGGGCCGCCTCCTGGGCCGGTGGCAGGGCGCGGACGCCGTCGGCGGCGAAGGCGACGTCGGCGCTGTGGGCGCGGTCGAGGACCTGCACCTGGGAGGCGAGGGTGGCGCTGAGGCCGTCCTCCTCCAGGGCGGCCGGGCGCAGCTCGACCACCACGGCGCGCAGCTCGTCGGCGGCCTCGGCGGCGAGCTTGGCGACCTCGGCGAGTTCGGCGCGGGCGCGGGCCGGGTCCCGCTCGACCAGCTTGGCGGCGGCGTTGGCGGTGAGGCGCAGCGAGAAGAGCTTCTGCGAGACGGCGTCGTGCAGGTCGTGGGCGATCCGGGCGCGTTCGCCGGCCAGGGTCAGCTCGCGGCTTCGCTCGTAGAGGCGGGCGTTGGAGAGGGCGAGGGCGGCGTGCGCGGCCAGTATCCGCAGCAGCTCCTCGTCGTGGTCGGTGAAGCCGCCGCCGCCGCGCTTGTTGGCGAGGAAGATCACGCCCATGACCTGCGAGTCGTCCTCGGCGGCGTCGGTGTCGAGGATGGGCATGCCGAGGAAGGCGTCCATCTCGGGGTGGGCGGCGGGCCAGCCGCCGAACGCGGGGGCCTCGCGCACGTCGGCGAGCCGGGTGGGGCCGGTCTCGTGCAGCATCTTGGCGAGCACGCCGTGCTGGCGGGGCAGCGGGCCGATGGCCTTCCACTGCTCGTCGGTGACGCCGTCGACGACGAACTGGGCGAAGCCGCCGTGGTCGTCGGGCACGCCCAGGGCCGCGTACTCGGCGCCGAGCAGACCGCGGGCGGAGGCGGTGATCCGCCGCAGCACCTCGCGCACCTCCAGGTGGCGGCTCATCGCCAGTAGGGCCTGGCTGACGGCCTCGATGCCGGCCAGGCAGGGCTCGCAGGCGGGCAGCGGGCCGGCGGGCGGCGGGCCGATCGGGATCCGGTCGACGGGCAGCAGGCCGGCCGGGGACCGGCGGTCACTGGGCGCGGTGGGCATACCGCCAAACTACCGCCGCCGGGCCGGCCGCCGCGTCGGTCCGCAGCAGGTCGGGGCCCGGGTCCGCAGACCTAGGCCCCCCGCCGGCCCGGGGCGGGGGCGCGACCGCCGAGGGGCGGCCCTCCCCGTGCGGGAGGGCCGCCCCTCGGCGGTCGGGAAGGGCTCAGCCCTTCTGCATGACCTCGGGCTCGTGGCGCCGCTGGAGGCGGGTCACGATGATGCCGATGACGACGGACATCGCGATCAGCGCGCCCGCGTTGATCGCCCACTGGGTGACGGTGCTGTCCCACAGCGGGTCGTAGTCCGGGTTCTGGAAGTCCTTGTTCCAGGGGCCCATGAGGTGCGACAGGTCGAGCGTGGTGGCCACGATGCCGGTGCCCCAGCGGGCCGGCATCAGCCAGGCGGCCTGCTCCAGTCCGGGCTTGCCGAAGATCTGGAAGAGGCAGCCGGTGAAGACGACCTGGACGATCGCGAACATGACCAGCAGGGGCATGGTCTTCTCGGCGGTCTTCACCAGCGCGGAGATCATCAGGCCGAACATCATCGCGGCGAAGCTCAGGAGGATCATGCCGATGGTCATCTCGATGACCGGCAGGTTCTCGACGATCAGGCCCTTCGCGGGCAGCTTGCGCGGCAGGAAGCCGACGGCGGAGATGATGGCGCCCTGGATCACGCTGAAGATGCCCAGCACGATGATCTTGGACATCATGTACGCCGAGCGGGAGAGCCCGGTGGCCCGTTCCCGTTCGTAGATCGCCCGTTCCTTGATCAATTCTCGGACCGAGTTGGCCGAGCCGGAGAAACAGGCGCCGATCGCCAGGATCAGCATGATCGTCGCGGCCCCGCTGTTGAGGTGGAGCTGCGTCTTCGGGTTGGCCGCGAGCCCCGGTTCGTTGGGGATCAGCACACTGACCGCGCCGATGACCGCGGGCAGCAGCACCGACAGGGCCAGGAAGCCGCGGTCCGAGGCGAGCACCGACATGTAGCGGCGCATCAGCGTCCACAGCTGCGAGCCCCAGCTCTGCGGCTTCGGCGGGCGGACGGCCTCCTGGACGATCTGGGCGGACTGCACCGCCCCGGCGTCCACGTCGGCGGAGTACTGCTGGTAGTGCACCGAGCCCCGGTAACGGCCGGCCCAGTCGTGGTCCGGGTAGTTCTCGAAGGCCTGGAAGACATCGGCCCAGGTCTCGTACCCGAAGAAGTGCAGCGCCTCGTCCGGTGGGCCGAAGTAGGCCACCGAACCACCCGGAGCCATCACCAGCAGCCGGTCGCAGAGGGCGAGTTCGGCCACCGAGTGGGTGACGACCAGGATGGTGCGGCCGTCGTCGGCGAGGCCGCGCAGCATCTGCATGACCTCGCGGTCCATGCCCGGGTCGAGGCCCGAGGTGGGCTCGTCCAGGAAGATCAGCGAGGGCTTGGTGAGCAGCTCCAGGGCGACCGAGACGCGCTTCTGCTGGCCGCCGGAGAGCGCGGTGATCCGGTTGTCGGCGCGCTTGTCCAGACGCAGCTCGTAGAGCACCTCGTCGATCCGCGCCTCGCGCTCGCGCGCCTCGGTGTCCCCGGGGAACCGCAGCCGGGCCGCGTACTTGAGGCCGGTGCGGACGGTCAGCTCCTTGTGCAGGATCTCCGACTGCGGCACCAGGCCGATCCGCGAGCGCAGCTCGGCGAACTGCTTGTAGAGGTTGCGGCCGTCGTAGAGGACGTCGCCGCGGTCGGCCGGGCGGTAGCCGGTGAGGGCGCGCAGCAAGGTCGACTTGCCGGAGCCGGACGGGCCGATGACCGCGACCAGCGACTTCTCCGGCACGCCGAAGCTGACGTCGTTGAGCAGGATCTTCTTGCCGCCCTTGAAGTCGACCTCGACGGTCAGGTGGCGGGCGGAGAAGGAGACCGCGCCGGTGTCGACGAACTCCTGCAGCTGGTCGCCGACCAGGACGAAGCTGGAGTGGCCGACCGTCAGGCGGTCCTGCGGCCCCATCAGCTGGCGCTGGACGGGCCGGCCGTTGAGGAAGATGCCGTTGTGGCTGCCCAGGTCGACGATCTCGTACCGGCCGTCGGGCAGCTGGCGCAGCTCGGCGTGGTGGCGGGAGACCTGGAGGTCGGAGACGACGATGTCGTTGTCGAGCGCGCGACCGATCCGGACGGTGTTCATCCCCGCGGTCAGGTTGCGGATCATCGTCGGCTGCGGGCCGCCGGCGTCGTGCCGGGGGGCCTGCTGCTGCGGGAAACCGCCCGGCTGGGGGGCCTGCTGGGGGAAGCCCTGCTGCTGCGGGAAGGGCTGCGGCTGCGGCTGCCCGCCCCACTGCTGCTGGGGCTGGGGCTGGTAGGGCTGCTGCTGCACCGGAGGCTGCTGGGCCCAGGGCTGCTGGGCCGGCGCCTGCTGCTGGACGGGCGGCTGCGGCGCGGGGACGTGGCTGCGGCTGGTGGCGGCCTCGTGCCAGGCCGGGGCGGGCGCGGCGGCCTGGGCGGGCGCGGAGAAGCTCAGCCGGGGGCCGTTCTCGGCGTTGCCGAGGTTGACCACCGCGCCCGGGAAGAGCGGGGCCTGCTGGGTCCGGGCGCCGGCGGTGTAGGTGCCGTTGGTGCTCCCGTGGTCGTCGAGCTGCCAACCGGCCCCGTTGAAGGAGATGGTGGCGTGCTGCCAGGAGACCCTGGCGTCGTCGAACGGGAAGTCCGACTGCGGGTTGCGCCCGATGGTGTAGGACCGCCCCGGCTCCAGAGTCCGCTGCTGTCCGTTGATCTCAATGACGAGTTGCGGCACTGCTCGCCTGCCCCGCTCTCTCGGTCCCCCGATTTTGCCCCCGACCGGGGGTGCGATGATCCTGAATCTGACGGGGGAATCATTCCAGTCCGCCGCCCGTTGGTGAAAGTCACCCCCGGTGACTGTGACCAGGCGGCAACGATTCGCGGACGCCCCTGCCACCACCCCGTGATGTCGCCTCTGCGCCACCATCCGGTCACCCGGATCGTGCGCACACCGCCCACACCCCTTCCACGCCCCCGTCCACGACGCGGACGGGTGCCGTGACGGCGCCGGCCGGCGGGTAGCGTGGGAGTCACCATGAACGCATCGCCCTTGGCCGCCGAGCCGTTCCCCGCCCCGCAGCCCCGGACCGAGGACGAGCGCACCCTGCTCGTCAAGGTGTTCGGCAAGGACCGCCCCGGCATCACCGCCGGCCTCTTCGCCAACCTGTCCGCGTTCGGCGTCGACGTCATCGACATCGAGCAGGTCGTCACCCGCGGCCGGATAACGCTGTGCGCCCTGGTCACCCCGCCGACCACGCCGGGCGCCGAGGGCGGGCTGCGCTCCACCGTGCACCGCTGGGCCGAGGAGCAGAAGCTCCAGGCCGAGATCATCTCCGGCATCGGCGACAACCGGCCGCGCCGCGAGGGTCGTTCGCACGTCACCGTGCTGGGCCACCCGCTCACCGCCGCCGCGGTGTCGGCGCTCACCGCCCGGATCACCGCCTCGGGCGGCAACATCGACCGTGTCTTCCGGCTGGCCAAGTACCCGGTGACCGCCGTCGAGCTGGCCGTCTCCGGTGTCGCCACCGACGAGCTGCGCGCCGCGCTGGCCCAGGAGGCGGCCCAGCAGCGGGTGGACATCGCGGTGGTGGCGGCGGGCCTCGAACGCCGGGCCAAGCGCCTGGTGGTGATGGACGTCGACTCCACGCTGATCCAGGACGAGGTGATCGAGCTGTTCGCCGCCCACGCGGGCTGCGAGGAGGAGGTCGCCGCGGTGACGGCCGCGGCGATGCGCGGCGAGCTGGACTTCGCCGAGTCGCTGCACGCCCGGGTGGCGCTGCTGGCCGGCCTGGACGCCGGGGTGACCGAGAAGGTCCGCGCGGAGGTCAGGTTCACGCCGGGCGCGCGGACCCTCATCCGCACGCTGCAGCGACTGGGCTTCCAGGTCGCGGTGGTCTCCGGCGGCTTCACCCAGGTCACCGACCACCTGGTGGAGCAGCTGGGCCTGGACTTCGCGGCCGCCAACACCCTGGAGGTGGTGGACGGCAAGTTCACCGGCCGGGTGGTCGGCGAGATCGTGGACCGGGCCGGCAAGGCCCGCTGGCTGGCCCGCTTCGCCGAGCAGGCGAAGGTGCCGCTGGAGCAGACGGTGGCGATCGGTGACGGCGCCAACGACCTGGACATGCTGAACGCGGCCGGGCTGGGCGTGGCCTTCAACGCCAAGCCGGTGGTGCGCGAGGCCGCCGACACCGCGGTGAACGTGCCGTTCCTGGACACCGTGCTGTACCTGCTGGGCATCACGCGCGAAGAGGTCGAGGCGGCCGACGCGCTGGACGGCACGCCGACCGAGTAGGCGCCGCGGAGCGTACGTGAGGGGCGCGGGGACCGAAGTCCCCCCCCCCCGCCCCGCGGCCCGGCCGCTTTCGTTGTCCGTCCCCGTATTTGCAGTGC
>NZ_JBHVWC010000114.1:0-17049 GCF_042882445.1 Kitasatospora sp. NPDC058218
CCACGACAACGCCGCTGCACCCGACCGATCACCCGGTCCGGTCCAGCGGCGTCGCGGCATTCCCAGCACAACCACACCGACCAGGACCCGCCCGCTGAACCCTGGCTTGTCACGCCCCGTAGCGGTTTACTGGGAGGGACCAGGGCAGGAAAGGGAGGCCCGGCGATGGAATGTCCCCACCCCTCCGGGTTCCACGCCGAGGTCCGCCGGCGGTACGCGGCCGCCGCGGCGGAGGTGTCCCGGCTGGTACGAGCCGCTCCCGAGGAGCGGTGGTCCGCGCCCACGCCCTGCCGTGAATGGGACGTGCGCGCGCTGGTCAACCACCTGGCCGCTCAGCACCTGTGGGTCTGCCAGGCCGTGGCCGGCTACACCCCGGAGCAGATCGGCCACCGCTTCGCGGGTGACGTGCTGGGCCGCAACCCCGTCGGCGTGTGGACCATGGCCGTGAACACCGCCGTGCGCGCGCTGAACCAGCCGGGCGCTCCCGACCTCCTGGTGCACCTGCCGTACGGGGTCCGCGATCTCGGCGGGTTCGCCCGCGAGTTGACGGCCGAGACGGTCGTGCACGGCTGGGACCTGGCCCGGGCGCTCGGCGAGAGCGGCCGGCTGCCGCGGGACGCCGCCCGGTACGCGTTCGCGGAGTTCCAGGGCTACCGCGATCTGGCCGGCACCGGTCAGTTCGACCCGCCGCGCACCGCGGCCCCGGGGGCCGAGGCCCAGGAGCGGCTGCTGGCGCTCACCGGCCGTGACCCGCAGTGGTCGGCCGAGCGGATCTGAGCCCCTACCGCGCGAGCCTGCCCAGCAGCCCGGAGGCCACCGCGATGCCGACGACGGTCGCCAGCGCGAGCACCCCGAAGTCCAGCGGGAGGTGCGCGGGGGTACCGATCAGCAGACCGCGCAGCGCGTCGACCTGGTAGCTGAGCGGGTTGGCCCTGCTGACCGCCTGCAGCCAGCCGGGCATCAGGTCCACCGGGTAGAGGGCGTTCGAGGCGAAGAAGAGCGGCATGGTGATCGCCTGGCCGATGCCCATCAGCCGGTCCCGGGTGAGCACGATGCCGGCGATGGCCATGGACAGGCAGGAGAAGAAGGCCGAGCCGAGCACCACCGCCACCACGACGCCGAGCACCGCGGCGAGCAGCACCACCACCGCGGCCTGCAGCACCGCCTTGACCCCGGCGGCGAAGGCCTTCCCGGTCACCAGCGCGGCGCGCGGGGTCGGGGTGACCAGCAGCTTGGTGAGCACCCCGGAGTCCCGCTCCCAGATGATCATGATGCCGTAGAAGTCCGCGATGAACATCGCGGACTGCGCGATGTTCGGCCGGCGGGTTCAGCCGACACGGCCGGCCGTGCGACGGGTTCGGCGGGCATCGTTGAAGTCTCCTTCCGAGGCCTCGCCACGGGACAGACCACGGCCCGAGAAGTGGCGGAACACGTCGTCCAGGCTGGGGTCGGACTGCGCCGGATCCTGCGCCCGGACCTGCTCCTTCAGCTCCCCGGGCGTGCCGAGCGCGCGGATCCGGCCGCGGTCCATCAGGGCGATCCGGTCGCAGTGCCGGTCGGCCTCGTCCGTGATGGGCCCCTCCTGCCCGTTGGCGGGCGAGGAGGGAGGGTGGTCACCAGGACGGTCATCCCGGTGGCCCGGCGGATGGCGTCGACGCGCTCCCAGACGCCGGCGCGGGTGATCGGGTCCAGGCCGATCGTGGGCTCGTCCAGGACGAGCAGCCGTGGGGCGCTGACCAGGGCCTGGGCGAGTTCCAGCCGGCGCACCATGCCGCCGGAGTAGGCGCCGGCCATCCGGTCGGCGGGCTCGGTGAGGTCGACGGCGGCCAGCGCCTGGGCGACCCGCTCGGAGCGCTCGGACCGCGGCACGTCGAAGACCCGGGCGAACAGGGCGACGTTCTCCCGCCCGGTCAGCCCGGCGTCGGCGGAGAGCTGCTGCGGCACGTAGCCCAGCAGCCGGCGGACGTCCGTCCGCTGCCCGGCCGCGTCGTGGCCGAAGACCCGGACCATGCCGGCGGACGTCGGGAGCAGGGTCGTGATCGCCCGGATCGTGGTGGTCTTGCCCGCGCCGTTGGGGCCGAGAAGGCCGAACACCTCGCCGGTACGCACCGTCAGGTCGACCCCGTCGACGGCCTTGGGAGCGCCGCCCTTCGCCCGGCCGCGGTGGAAGGTGTACTCCAGGCCCCGGCAACCACCGCGTCGGCCTCCCCCGGTGTCATCGCTCCGCCCTCCCTTCCGCCACCGGCGTCCCCGTCAGGGCCCTGCCGGACTCCCCCGGCCGGCCGCGCAGGCCCCCCGCGACGCCGTGCAGCGCGGGCAGCGCGGCGGTCAGCGCCGCCCGGTCCTCGGCGGACAGCCCCGCCACCACCTCGCCGACCAGGAGCGTCCGCCGGGCCCGCCAGGCCGCGAGCCGCTCGACGGCCTCCCCGGTGGTGTGGAGCAGGGCGGCCCGGCGGTCGGCCGGGTCCACCTCGCGGCGCAGCAGACCCAGCGCGACCAGTTGGTTGACCAGGGTGGAGACCGAGTTGCCGGCCAGACAGAGCTCCTCGGCCGCGTCGGAGACCGGCCGGCGTCTTCCTCGGCTCCGTCGCCGGCTGGCGCGCGGCCTTCCTCGCGATGGGCGCACTGACCGTCCTGGTGCTGGTCGCGCTCCTCGTCTCGCTGCCGCCGCTCCCACCGCACGCCGGCACCGGTGCCGGCGTGCTGCGCGGACTGCTCGCCGGCCGGGGCGTCCGCACCGGCCTGGCGGTGACCTTCCTGGTCGCCCTGGCCCACTTCGGCAGCTACACCTACGTCACCCCCTTCCTGGCGGAGGTCACCCGGGTCGGGCCGGGCCGGATCACCTGGCTCCTGCTCGCCTTCGGCGTCGCCGGTCTGCTCGGCAACGTCCTCGCCGGCGACCGGGCGGCACGGGCGCCCGGTCCGGCGCTGGCCGCAGCAGCCGCCCTGCTCGCCGTCGCGACCCTGCTGCTGCCGCTCGTGGGCGCCTCCGGTCCGGGTGCCGCAGCCGTGCTGGTGCTCTGGGGCCTGGCCTACGGCGCCGTCCCGGTCTGCTCGCTGACCTGGTTCCTCACCGCGGCGCCACAGGCCCCGGAGGCGGCCGGGGTGGTCTTCACCTCGTCGTTCCAAGCCACCATCTCGATCGGCTCGCTGGCGGGCGGTGCGGTGGTGGACCACGGCTCGACCACCGCGGTCATGCTGCTGGGCGGTGCCACCGCACGCGTCGCGGCGGCCGCCGCCGTCGCGTTCGGCGGCCGGATCCGGCCTCGTACGGCGGGGCGCCCGGACGGCGCCGCAGTGCGGGCTCCGTCCGTCGGCGCCGAGCCCCGGCAGGACCGCGCGGCGACCCGGTAGTTCCGGCCCCGGTCCCGGTCCCCGACGCCGTCCAGGGGCCGGGACCGGGGCCGCCGCGACCGGCGCTAGGGAACCGGCTGCGGCTGGGTGACGCAGTGGATGCCCCCGCCGCCGAGGCCGATGTAGTCGATGTTCAGCTGCTCGACGACCCGGCCGGGGAACAGCGACCTGAGCTTCGCCTTCGCCGCGGCGTCGGCCCGGGAGTCCCCGAACTGGGCGGCGATCACCGCGCCGTTGCAGACGTAGTAGTTGGCGTAGGAGCCGACGAACGCCGGGTCGCTCTGCCGGATCGTGTAGTAGTCGGGGCCGCCGAGCCTGGTGGCCTGGATCCGGACGCCGCGGGCGTCGGTGGCCGCGGACAGCACGTCGTACTGGTTGATCTCGTCCTTGGTCCAGACGTCCGAGGGGTCGTCGGTGGCGTTCGGCTGCTGCACCAGACCCTGGCCCGGGGCCAGGAAGCGCGAGGTCGCGTCGACGTGGTCGCCGGTGATGTCCTGACCGGCGACCCCGGCGAACCAGATGACCCGGGAGGCTCCGTACGCGGCCTTCATCGCGTTCTCGGCCTGGGTCTGTGTCATGCCCGGGTTGCGGTTGGAGACCAGGATGCTGCTCCGGGTGGCCATCAGCGTGCCGGCGCCGTCGGTCTCGATGGCGCCGCCCTCGCCGACCAGGCCCGCCGCCGTGAACGGCACCCCGACGTGGGCGGCGACCCGGGCGGCCACCTTGCCGTCGTTGGTGGAGGTCTGGTTGCCGCCCCAGCCGTTGAAGTTGAGGCCGATCGCGTCGAGGCCGCCCTGCCCGTCGGTGCGGAAGACCGGGCCGGAGTCGCGCATCCAGCAGTCGTTGACCGGGATGGTGGTGACCACCGTGACGTTGGCTCCCGGGCAGGCCCTCCGGGCGACCGCGGCGGCGGCGGGGTTGGCGCACAGGTACACCGGCTCGTACTTGGCGATGGTGTTGGCGACCAGCGCGATGTTGGCCTGGATCTGGGCGAGCGAGGGCGTGGTGCCGCCCCGGCGGCCGCCGCGGCGGCCGGTCCAGATGGCGGGGTCGTCCGGCCAGGCCATCCAGGTCCGGGTGTGGGCGACCGTGTCGATCGGGACGGCGAAGGCGGCGGCGGCGCTCCAGCCGGCCGGAGCGGCCTGGGCGGCGCCCCCGTTCGCCGCCCAGGCGGTGCCCGCCGTGACCAGCCCGGCCGCCACCAGGAAGTTCCTCCGCCCCAGCGCTGCCGGTCCTCTGCCGGACGGGACGTGCGGGTCGCTGTGACCGTTCATCTCCTGGCCTCCTCTTCTGACTGTCCGTGGCCCTTCCACGTGATGGCCATGACGGTAAAACTGACCAAGCGCTCGGTCAATAGTTTGCGCAAAAGCACGTCCGGTCCACCGGTCGGCGCCGACGCGTCGTCAGCGGCGCGGTCTCGCTAGTGCTGTGGCCGGGATGGTTCGCCGTGGTCGGGAGACGGCTCACGGGACGAGCGCGGTCCGCGAGGGAACTGGTATGAATGGTGCATGCAGGAAGAGACCGCGCAGTCCGCGATCGACACGTTCATCTCGGCCTTCAACGCCTCGGACGACAGCTATGTGACTGCGCTGCTCTCCCGGGCCCTAACCTCGGACGTGGTCTTCTGGGGACCGTTGGGCCGCACCGAGGGGATCGAGGCGGTCGAGCGGTTCGTGCTGGACATCCGGCGCCACCCCGCGGGGACCGGCACGATGGTGCGCTGTTCGGCGGTGGACATGCCGGACGAGTGGGCCCGGTACCAGTGGATCTTCACGACGCCGGATGGAGGCCCCCGCCTGTCCGGAACGGACGTCGTCCATCTGCGGCGGAACCTCATCGACCAGGTCATCGTCTTCGCGGGTGAGATCGAGCCGTCCGCCTCCTGAGTCCTTCTCCTGAACCGGCCCCGTTCGGGGCTCCGGGTCTGCCCAGCCGAGTCTTGGTGCGCTGGAAGGTGACTCCACGGCGGGCGAGCAGGCCTCGTAACGCCTCGCGGCCGATACGGATCACTCGGCCGAGCGGGGTCGACCCGACCGGCTGCCGGCGACCTACCACCGCACCCATGGAGTGACCTACTTCCACGGCTGCTACTCGGTCGGCGACGACAAACTGTGGGGCGTCAACCGCCGACGCAAGGGCACCGGGAACACCCTGGCCGCACTGCGGTCGATCCGAACGGCCCGTCCGGACGGCGCCCCGGTCTACGTGATCCTGGACAACCTGTCCGCCCACAACGGCAAGAAGATCCGCCGCTGGGCGGAGCACAACAACGTCCGCCTGTGCTTCACCCCGACCAACGCGTCCTGGGCGAACCCGATCGAGGCGCACTTCGGACCGCTGCGGCAGTTCACCCTCGCGAACTCGAACCACTCGAACCACACGGTCCAGACCCGGGCACTGCACGCCTACCTGCGTTGGCGCAACACCAACGCCCGCCATCCCGACATCCTGGCCGCCCAGCGCAAGGAGCGTGCCCGCGGCCGCAGCGAGAAGCGTCTGCGCTGGGGCGGCAGGCCCGTCCTCGCCGCGTAATCAAGCAACCCGGCGAACGTATGCGGTCAGACCACTAGAGTTTCCGGATGGCTACGCGCGCTGAGGACCCCCATCCCGTCGACCCGTCGGCCGGGACGTCCACGACCGGCACCGGCACCGGCACGAAGCGTCCGCGCGCCTCGGCGAAGGGCGAGCAGACCCGGGCCCGGCTGCTCGCCGCCGCACGCGAACTCCTCGCCGGGGACGGCTCGGTGCCCTTCACCACCCGCAACGTGGCCGCCCTCGGCGGGGTGACCCACGGCATGTGCCACTACCACTTCCAGAACCGCACCGACCTGATCGTCGCCGTGGTGGAGAACATCCGGCCGGAGTGGATCACCCCCCTGGAGGAGGCGGTCGCCGGCCCGGGCACGTTCGCCGAACGGGCCGAGCGGGTCGTCGCGATGCTGGCACAGCCGGAGGGCGGCGACCTGTCACGGCTGCACTCCGCCCTGCACTGGTTCGCCGCCGGCGACGAGCGGGTGCGGGAGAGCCTGGAGGCGGAGTACCGGCGGTGGCGGGAGTGCTTCGTCTCGCTGTTCCAGGTGCTGGCGGACGAGCGCGGCGGCGGGTTCGACCCCCGGCCGCTGGGCGAGGCGGCGGCCGCCGGTACGGACGGGCTCGCCGCGTTCCAGAGTCTCGGCGCGCGGATCGACTCCGCGCCGGTGATGCGGGCGCTCGTCCTCGGGCTCGCCGCCGGCGCCGCGTAGCGCCCGCCCGGCCCATCAGGACGGGCCCGGGGAGGAGGGTGCGCGCGGGCCCTCGGGCTGCTGTTGGGTGGAACAGTGGATGCCACCGCCGCCGGCGGCGATGGCGTCGATGCTCACCGGGACGATCTCGCGCCCGGGGTGGAGGTCGGCCAGGACGCCCGCCGCGCGGTCGTCGGAGGCCTTGTCGCCGAACCGGGGCATGAGGACGGCCCCGTTGACCACGTAGTAGTTGAGGTAGGTGGCCAGGAAGTCCTTTCCGCGGTCCGGGGCGGCGCTGAGATCGGGCTCGGTGAGATCCACGATCCGCAGCGGGCGGCCCATCGCGTCGGTGGCCCCGCGGAGCACCTCCAGCGCCTGGTCGGAGGCGCGGGACCAGATGTCCGGCGGGGTGTCCGGGCCGGGCCGGTGGATGACGACCACGCCGGGCTCGGCGAACCTGGCCAGGGCGTCGATGTGGCAGTCGGTGATGTCCTGCCCGGCCACCCCGGCGAACCAGATGACCTTCCGGACGCCGAACAGCTCCTTGAAGGCCGCCTCGATCTGGTCGCGGCTCTTCCCCGGGTTGCGGTTCTCGTTGACCCAGGAGCTCTCGGTGGCCATCAGGGTGCCCTCGCCGTCGACCTCGATCCCGCCGCCCTCCCCGGTGATCGGTGCCTGGATGCGCCGGACGCCGTAGCGGTCGAGGAGCCTGCGGGCGACCTGGCCGTCCTCGGCGTGGGTCTGCTTGTTCCCCCAGCCGTTGAAGTTGAGGTCCACGCCGGCGAGCCCGCCCGAGCCGGTGACGAAGGTCGGGCCGGTGTCACGGGCCCACAGGTCGTCCACCGGGAGGTCGATCACCTCGACGCCGGCGCCGACCAGTTGCCTGGCCTCGGCGCTCTGGTCCGGGCGGGCCATCAGCACCACCGGCTCGAAGCGGGCGACGGCCTGCGCCACGTGCGCGATGTCCTGGCGGACGGCGGGCAGTTGGTCGCCCCACACCTCTTCGAGGGCCGGCCAGGCCATGAGCGTCCTGGTGTGCGGGAGCCACTCGGCCGGCATGGCGTACGAGCCCGGGGCCCTCTCGGTCATCGACGCCGCCGAGGCCGCCGAGGCCGCCGAGGCCGCCGAGGACTGTTCGGCCCCGTCGGAGGGGGCGGCGTCGGAGCCGCAGCCCTCCAGCAGCGCGAGCGCGGCGGCGGCCGCCCCCGAGCGCAGCACGGCCCGGCGGGACGGCAGGCGGTCTCTCATGACAGGTCCCCTGGTTCATCCGGATGCACCCCGAAACGGGCGATATCCGACAGTAGAGGCGGCCGAGGGGCGGGCGGGTGAGCCCGCGCGCCGCCGATCGGGCGAATCGGGGCGGGCAGCTCGGAACGGGTCCGGACCGCCGCCGTGGGGGCGTCGACGGTCCGGACCCGGGTAGGGGGCCCGCCGCTACAGCGCGCGCCGGGCGGCGGCGATGGACCGCGGGTCCCAGCCCGGCCGGGGGACGGAGTCCAGCAGCAGCCGGGTGTAGGGGTGGCGGGGCCGGGCCAGGACCTCGGCGGTCCGGCCGGACTCGACGACCTGCCCGTGCCGCATCACGATGACGTCATCGGTGACGGACCGGACGACGCCGAGGTCGTGGGTGATGAACAGGTAGCCGATGCCGGTCTCCTCGCGGATGTCGGCGAGCAGGTTGAGGATCTGGGCCTGGACGGAGACGTCGAGCGCGGCCACCGCCTCGTCGAGGACGAGGACCGCCGGCTCGACCGCCAGCGCCCGGGCGATCGCGACGCGCTGGCGCTGGCCGCCGGAGAGCTGCCGGGGCAGGGCGCCGGCCTCCCGCTCGCCGAGGCCCACCTGCTCCAGGAGTTCGGCGGTCCGGCCGGGGTGGTCCCGGTCGGGGAAGTGCAGCCGGAGGGTCTCGCGCAGCACGGCGCCGACGGTGGTGCGCGGGTCCAGGGACAGGTACGGGTCCTGGAAGACCATCTGGACCTCGCGGGCCCGCGCGAGCCGGTGGGCCCGGCCGCGCCGGTGCTCGGTGCGGTCCCGGCGGTGGACCAGGACCCGGCCGGAGTCCGCCCGTTCCAGTCCGACGACGATCCGGGCGGTGGTCGTCTTGCCGGAGCCGGACTCGCCGACGATGCCCAGCGAGCCGCCCTCGGCCAGGGTGAACGAGACGTTGTCGACGGCCCGCACACCGCCGTAGGCGCGGTGCAGGCCCACCGCCTCAAGAACGGTCCTGCGCATCGGCGGCACTCCTGTCGAACGGGCCGCGGCGCCGAGGTCCGGGCTACGCATCGGCGCTCCCCTCCCCCGTGCGGTCGCTGTGGTGGCAGGCGGTGCGGCGGGCCGGCTCGGCGGCGACCGACAGCAGCGCGGGCACCTGCTGCGTGCAGAGGTCCGTCGCGAGCGGGCAGCGCGCTGCGAACGGGCAGCCCGTCAGCTCGTCGCGCAGGCTCGGCGGCCGGCCCTCGATGGCGGCGAGCCTGCCGCGGGGGCCGTCCAGGCGCGGAGTCGAGGCGAGCAGCGCGCTCGTGTAGGGGTGGCGCGGCCGGTCGAACAGGGCCCCGGCCGGGCCGGTCTCGACGATCCGGCCGGCGTACATCACGTAGACGCGGTCGCTGATGGCGGCGGCCAGGCCCAGGTCGTGGGTGACGAAGAGCAGGCCGGTGCCGAAGCGGTCCTGGAGGTCGCCCAGGAGCGCGACCACCTCGGCCTGGGAGGTGACGTCCAGGGCGGTGGTGGGCTCGTCGGCGAGGAGCAGCGCGGGGTCGCCCATCAGGGCGGCCGCGATCATGACCCGTTGGAGCATGCCGCCGGAGACCTGCCCCGGGTAGCGGCCCAGGACGGACGCGGGCAGGCCGACCGCGTCCAGCATCTCGGCGGCCCGTCCGGTGGCGGCCTCGGCGGAGAGCCGGCCGCTGAGGCGCACGCTCTCGGTGAGGAAGTCGCCGAGGCGGCGCAGCGGGTTGATGGCGGCCCGCGGGTCCTGGAAGATCATCGCGGCGGTGCCGGTGCGCAGGCGGCGCACCTGCTCGGGCGTCATGGTGAGGACGTCGTCGCCGCCCACCCGCACGGTGCCCTCGGTGGTGGCTCCGGCGGGGAGCAGCCCGAGGACGCTGCGGGAGGTGAGGCTCTTCCCGGAGCCGGACTCCCCGACGAGGGCGACCGTCTCGCGGGCGTCGACGGTGAGGTCGACGCCGGCCAGGACGGGCCGGGCGGTGTTCGGCAGGCGCAGGTGGTAGGCCTGGATGTCGAGGGTGGTCATCGGTCCCTCCTGGCGACCTGGTCGGCCCGGCGTTCGCCGACGACGTTGAAGGCGACGACCGTCAGCACGAGGGCGGCGCAGGGCAGGATCGCCGAGAGCGGGTAGCCGTGCTGGACGGCGGACTGGCCGTCGAAGACCATCCGGCCCCAGTCGGGGGTGAGCGCGGGGACGCCGAGCCCGAGGAAGGAGAGGCCGGCCAGGTCGATCAGGGCGTAGCCGAAGTTGATGGTGGCCTGCGCGAGGACGACCGGGGCGATGCCGGGGATGACGTGGCGCAGGCAGATCTGCGGGCCGGAGTGGCCCTGGACCCGGTACGCCTCGACGTAGGGGCGGGCGCGTTCGGTGAGGACGAGGGAGCGGGTGAGGCGGCTGACGTAGGGCAGGTAGGCGATGGCGAGGGCGATGACCGGGGCGAGCAGCCCTTCGCCGTGGACGGAGACGATCAGGATCGCCAGCAGCATCCCGGGGAAGGCGAAGACCAGTTCGGTGCCGCGGGAGAGCACCGAGTCCAGCCAGCCGCCCCGCCAGGCGGCGGTGGTGCCGACGGCCACGCCGGCCAGGGTGGAGAAGGCGACCACGCCGAGCGGCCCGAGCAGGGAGGTCCGGGCGCCGGTGACCAGGCGGGAGAGGGTGTCCCGGCCGGAGGCGTCGACGCCGAGCAGGTGGTCGGCGGAGGGGCCGGCGAGGGCGTTGCCGAGGTCGACGGCGTTCGGGTCCTCGGGGGCGAGCCACGGCGCGAGGACGGCGGCCAGCACGACCAGGGCGACGAAGCCGAGGCAGAGCAGGTGGAGCGGTGCGCGGGCGGTGCGCAGCCGGCCGAGGCCGGGCCGGCGCGGCAGGGTGGTGGTCATCCGGTGGCCTTCCTCGCTCCGAGGGTGACCCGGGGGTCGACCAGCGGGTGCAGCAGGTCGACGACCAGGTTCACCGCCATGAACAGCCCGACCATGATCAGGGAGATGGCCTGCACGGTGGGGAAGTCCTTGGTGGTGGTGGACAGTTCGAGGAGCTGGCCGATGCCGCCGACGCTGAACGCGGTCT
The DNA here is from genome assembly GCF_042882445.1 of Kitasatospora sp. NPDC058218. Classification (NCBI taxonomy): domain Bacteria; kingdom Bacillati; phylum Actinomycetota; class Actinomycetes; order Kitasatosporales; family Streptomycetaceae; genus Kitasatospora; species Kitasatospora sp. NPDC058218. The sequence goes on from NZ_JBHVWC010000114.1 coordinate 10,867, forward strand.
CCACCAGCACGGTGCAGACCAGCAGCGTGGACACGATGAGCCCGCCGGTGGTCAGCACGGTGCCCAGGGCGTTGCGGAAGACGTGCCGGCGGACCACGTGGTGCTCGGTGACGCCCCGGCTGCGGGCGACGGTCACGTGCTCGTGGCCGAGGACGTCGAGCATCGCGGCGCGGGTGACCCGGGCGAGCATGCCGATCAGGTAGAGCGCGAGGGCGAGCGCGGGCAGGGTGAGGTGCCAGACCATCGGGCCGAGGCCGTCGCCGGTGCCGCCGGTGGGGAACCAGCCCAGCTTCACCGCGAACAGGCCCTGCAGCAGGACGGCGGCGACGAAGGAGGGGGTGCCGACGGCGACGGTGGTGGTGACGAGAATGGTCGAGTCGGCGCGGCCGCCGCGCACGGCGCCGATCCAGCCCAGCAGCAGGCCGAGCACGAGGACGAGGACCAGTGCCATCACGACCAGCAGCAGGGTGGCGGGCAGCCGGTCGGCGAGCAGCCGGGAGACGTCGGTGCGGTAGGTGATCGAGCGGCCGAAGTCCCCGTGCAGGATCTGGCCGGCCCAGCGCAGGTACTGCAGGAGGAACGGGTCGTCCAGGTGGTACTGGGCGTTGACCGCCTGCAGGGCCTCCGGGGAGGCCGAGCGGCCCGCGAGCAGGAAGCTCGCCGGGCTGCCCGGCGCGAGGTACATCGCCCCGAAGATCACGAAGGAGGCACCGGCCAGGGTGGCGGCCATCTCGGCCAGCCGCCGGGCCGCGAATCTCAGGAAACTCACCGGGCCGCCCCCACATCGGCCGCCCACGGGTAGTAGAGGTACGAGATGGTGGTGGGCGCGCCGGTGATCCGCTTGTTGAGGAAGACCGCGGTGGGCCACTCGGCGACGGGGATCCAGAGCAGCTGCTCGGAGGCGGTCCTCTGCAGCTGGGCCTCCAGGGTGAACCGCTCGGTGGGGTCGGTGGCGGCCGCGGCCTTCTTGACCAGGTCGTCGTAGCCGGGGTCGCTGTAGGAGGCGAAGTTCTGGTAGGCGCCGGTCCGGAAGTTGCCCAGCAGGTCCAGCGGGTCGGTGATGGAGTCGTAGTACGTCTCCGGGAACAGGTCGATCCCCTCGCGTGCCTTCGGGTCGGTGAACAGGGCGGTGAAGGCGTTGGGGGCGATGGTCCTCAGCCGGACGTCGAGGCCGATCTTCGCGCCCGCGGCCTGGACGGCCGTCGCGAGCAGCGAGACGTCCTGGCCGATCGGGCTGGTGGCGACGGTGAGGGTCTTCCCGGTGGCGCCGGCCTCCTTGATCAGTGCCTTGGCCTGTTCGAGGTCGGGCGTGGTCGGGGTCAGCCCCTCGAACGCCTCGGTGCGCAGGTGCTCGGGGGCGGCCGCCCAGGCGGCGCGGGTGGTCAGCGAGCCGGTGACGCTGCCGGCCCCGCCGAGGCCGGCGCGGACGAAGCCCGAGCGGTCGAGGGCGAGCGAGAGCGCCTTGCGGACCCGGACGTCGCCGAGCACGCCCTGCATGGAGGTGACGTTGACGTTGACGGTGCTGAGGCCCTCGCCGAAGTAGAGCGTGCCGGTGCCGCCGGCGCGCAGCCGCTCGTAGCTCTCGGTGGGGATCAGGTAGCCGCCGTCGGCCTCGCCGCTGAGCAGGGCGTTGACGCGGGCCGAGGGGTCGGTGAGGAAGCGGAAGACGGCCTTGGCCGACTTGGCCCTGGCCCCCCAGTACTCGTCGAAGCGCCGGAGTTCGATCGACTGGCCCTTGATCCAGGTGCCGAGCCGGAAGGGGCCGGTGCAGTCGAGGCTGCCGCCGGTGCCGTAGTCCTTGCCCGCCGCCTCGATCCCCGCCTTCGAGGCGACCACGCCCGCCGCCGTGGCCATGTACTGGTTGAACTGCGAGTCGGGCTGGGTGAGTTTGACGGTGACCTGGAGGAGCCCGGTCTTGGTGATCGTGCTGACGTTCTGGAACTGCTGGGCCCAGGCGGCCGCGTTGTCGGGGTTCATCTGGCGGCCGAGGCTGTACACCACGTCGTCGGCGGTCATCACGCCGCCGTCGTGGAAGCGCACGCCGGGCCGCAGGTCGTAGACCCAGGTGGTCGGGTCGGGGCTGGTGGCCTTCTCCGCCAGCCCCGGGGCCGGGGTCAGCTGCGGGGTCCACCGCATCAGGCTCTCGCAGACGTTGGAGAGCACGGTGTTCTGCGGGTAGTCGAAGGCGGAGATGTAGTCCAGCGTGGGTGGTTCGGCGTAGACGGCCCACGTGAAGGAGTCCAGGTCGCCCTGGGCGGGCGGGGTGCCCGCGGACAGCCGGTAGGCGGACCCGGCGGCGGCGTCGCCGGCCTTCGGCGGGCCGGAGCAGGCGGTGGCGAGGGTGAAGGTGGCGAGGACGGCGGCGGCCAGGGCCGCGGCCGCGAGGGCGGGCCGGCGGCGCGGGGATCTGCGGGTTCCGGGCCGGTCCTGGGGGTCTGGCATGAGGGTGGCTCTCTTCCGTGCGTGACGGCGGGGGTCGTGACGGGGGTGGCGAGGGGTCGTGACGGGGGCGGCGGGCTCGTGACAGGGGTGGGCGAGGGGCTCGACCGGCGGGCCCGCGCGGGTGGGGTGCGGGCCCGCCGGTCCCGCTACGGGGTACCGGGCGTGCGGGTCACGCGGCGGGGCGGGCCACCGGTACCTGCTGGGTGATGCAGTGGACACCGCCGCCGCCGTAGGCGATGACCCGCGAACGCACCCCCACGACCTTGCGGCCGGGCAGGGCGGCGGCGATCACCGCGAGGGCGTCCTCGTCCTGGGGCACGCCCGCGACCGGGACGACGACGCCGCCGTTGGCGATGTAGAAGTTGAGGTAGCCCACCTCGGTCTCCTTGCCGTCGACGTCGACGAAGGCGCTCTGCGGCAGGTCGATGATCTCCAGCCTGCGGCCCCGGGCGTCGACGGCGGCCTCCAGCACGGCCCGGTTCTCGCGCATCCGCTCGTAGTCGGGGTGGCCGGGGTCGCTCGGGAGCTGGACCACGACCTTGCCGGGCGCCACGAAGGCGCAGACGCCGTCGACGTGGCCGTCGGTCTCGGTGTCCAGCAGACCGCCGTGGGGCAGCCAGATCACCGTGCTGACACCGAGCCTGGCCACCAGCTCGGCCTCGATCTCCGCCTTGCTCATCCCCGGGTTGCGGTTGGGGTGGAGCAGGCACTGCTCGGTGGTGATCAGCGTGCCCTCGCCGTCGACGGTGATCGCACCGCCCTCCAGGATCATCCGGGAGTCGATGCGCTCGACGCCCAGCCGGTCCAGCAGGACGCCGGCGATCCGGTCGTCGGTGTCGTACGGGTGGTGCTTGCGCCCCCAGGCGTTGAAGCGGAAGTCCACGCCGGCCCGCTCGCCCTCGGGGCCGAGCACGAAGATCGGGCCCGAGTCGCGGAACCAGGAGTCGTCGATGGGCAGTTCCACCACCTCGACGCCCGCCCCGCACCGGGCCCGCGCCTCCTCGCCCTGCCCGGGGCAGGCGACCATCGTCACCGGCTCGAACGCGGAGATCGCCCGGGCGACCTCGGCGTACTCCCGCCTGGCCCCGTCCAGGGTCTCGCCCCAGAGCTCGGCCCTGGTGGGCCAGGCCATCAGACAGCCTTCGTGGTCGGTCCACTCGGCGGGCATGCGGAAAGTCGTCATGGCACGTCTCCTGTTGGAAGATTCAGTCAGTACACGGGGCACGGGCCGGCCCTGTCGGCCCTGCTGCGCGGGGCTCAGCCGGCGGCGGGCACGGCCGGCTGGGACTGCGTGGCGCAGTGGATGCCGCCTCCGCCGCTCGCGATGGCGTCGATGGCGACCTGGACGATCCGGCGGTCGGGGTAGCCGGCCTGGAGGATCGCGTAGGCGACGCCGTCGGCGTAGCCGTCGCCGAACTGCGGGGCGATCACCGCCCTGTTGACGGTGTAGTAGTTGGTGTAGCTGGACAGGAAGTCCTTGCCCCGGCCACGGATCAGGGTGCGGTCCGGCCCGGGGAGTTCGGTGACCTGCAGGCGCCGGCCCCGGGCGTCGGTCGCGCTCTGCAGCACCCGCTTGGCCTCGTCGTAGACGGCCACCCAGCGGGGGTCGGTCCCGGGACCGGGCTGGTCCAGGAGGACCTGGCCCGGAGCGGTGAAGCGGGCGAGGCAGTCGATGTGGCAGTCGGTGATGTCCTGCCCGGCCAGACCGGGAACCCAGATGACCTTGTCGATCCCGAGGTCCGCCTTGAGCGAGCGTTCCACCTGGTCCTGGGTCATCCCCGGGTTGCGGTTGGGGTTGACCAGCGAGCTGACGGTGGCCAGCAGGGTGCCCTGGCCGTCGGTCTCCAGCGAGCCGCCCTCGCCGACGAAGGAGGCCCGGACCCGGTCGACGCCGTACCGGTCGAGCAGCGTGGTGGCCGCGGTGGCGTCGTTGCCGAACGGCTGGTAGTAGGAGGTGCCCGTCTTCCCCCAGCCGTTGAAGTTGGTGTCGACACCGGCGATCGCGCCCGGGGCGACGACGAAGGTGGGCCCGAAGTCGCGGATCCAGAGGTCGTCGTTGGCGATCTCCTCGACCTCGATCGGGTGGTAGGCGCCGAAGCCGCAGGTGTACCGCGCGTCGGCGGCCTGCTCGGGTCGGGCCAGCACCACGACGGGCTCGTAGCGCGAGATCTCGTGGGCGACGGTGGCGATGTCCCGGCGTACCGCCGAGAGCTGGTCCTGCCAGACCGACCGGAGGGCCGGCCAGGCCATGAAGGTCCGCGCGTGCCGGTCGGTCTCCGCCGGCAGCGTCAGCCTGGCGCCCGACGGCGCCGTCGCGGCCCGGGCACTCGCGGGAAGGGCGATCGCCGGAAGGGCCGCGCCGACGGCGGCCAACGGCAGGGCCGCGGCGCCGAATCTGAGCAGGCTGCGCCGGGTGGGAACGGGCGTGTCCATGGGACTCCCTGGAGGGATCGGGAGGTGTGGGGTGACCCACATCCTGCTCCGAACTGAAAATTCAGTCAAGATGGCCGAATGACCCAATCCCTCCGGCCCGGCCGTGCGGCATGACGGTCCTGTGCGACCCATCGGTGCGCACCAAGGGCCTCCAAACCCCGGGGCGGGAATGCCCTGAATCGGTCCACCGGGAGAAGGACCTGAAGATTTAGTCAGGAAGCTACTCCTCGACGCGTCTTGTGCGAGTAGGGTGAGCACCCGTGTCAGACCGTCGAACAGAAATACTCAGAGCCGCTACACGTGTCATCACCCGACGTGGCGTGCGGGGCCTGCGCGTGGCCGAGCTGGCGACCGAGGCCGGGGTGTCGACCTCGCTGATCTACTACCACTTCGCCGACCGGGCCGGGATCCTGCGCGAGACCCTGAGCTTCATCGGCGAGCGGGCCGACCGCTACACCACGCAGTGGAGCCCCGACACCGCGGACGACCCGCGGACCGAGCTGGCGCAGGCCCTCCTGCTGGAACTGCAGGACACCGCCGAGGTCCGGGAGAACAGCACCGCCTGGGGCGAATTGAGAGCCAGCGCGGTCTTCGACGCCGACCTGCGCGTGGACCTCGCCAAGGCCACCCACACCTGGGTCCACGAGATCGCCGAACTGCTCGGCCGCACCCACCCCGCCGGGACGGCGCCGGCCCACGCCGCGTCCGCCGAGCGTCTCACGGCACTGCTGGAGGGGCTCAGCGTCCGCTGGCTCAGCGGCTCGCTCCCACTGGAGCACGCCCGCCGACTGCTCGGCGAGGCGCTCGACACCGAGCTCGAAGGCCTCCGCCCGGAGCCGTGCCACACCGCTGCGGCAGCCATTGACTGACATGCCGCATTCATTGACTGACATTTCAGTCAATGCGAGACTGTCCGGACTGGGACCGTACCCCTCCCCCACCACGAAAGGCCCGGTGAGACGCCGTGCTCCGCAATGGTCTGGAACCCTGGCACCTGCTGGTCGTGGTCGCCGTGGTCGTCCTGCTGTTCGGCTCGAAGAAGCTGCCCGACATGGCCCGTGGGCTCGGCAGGTCCCTGCGCATCCTCAAGGCCGAGACCGCTGCCATGCGCGAGGGCGACCCCCTGCCGGAGCCTGCCGCACCCACGGCCGGCCGGCAGCCCGACGCGACCGCCGCTCCGGCCGCGACCGCACCCGCGACCGCACCCGCTGCGGGCCTCGGCGGGACGCAGCCGACCGCCCGGCCGGACCGGGCCGTCTGAGACCACCCGCCACCGCTGTCGGCCGGAGCGACACGCCGGTGTCGCTC
>NZ_JBHVWC010000115.1:0-16321 GCF_042882445.1 Kitasatospora sp. NPDC058218
ATCGAATATGGCCGCGAAGTGGTCCGGGCCACAGGATTGGTGGTGTGAGGCCGGGCACATCGTCGACGGTGGGTGACGGGTCCTCGGCCGCCCGTGCGCGGAGAGGGGGGTGGCCACCCGCTCCCGGGTGGCCCGCACCACAGCCACCACCCACCGCCGGTCAGGCCGGCACTCTCGGTGACGGACGGCGGTCGGGCCGCTGGACGGTCACCTCGGGGTAGGCGGGGGAGGGGCGGTCGAGCAGCGGCTGCCGCACGCCCTTGAGGTGCAAGTCGAAGAAGGCCGCGACATAGGCGCGGGTGATCTCCTCCGCCCGGGTCGGGGACAGGTCGGCCGACTGGGGCATGCCCGCGCGCGCCAGGAGGACGGGCTCGTCGCAGAAGCTTCCGTGGTCGGAGCCGGCGACCCTGACCCAGCGCTTCCAGTCGTCCAGCGCGGCCCACGACTCCCGCCAGGTCGGGTCGTTCACCCCGCCCTCCTCGCCCAGCATCAGGAAGGGCCGGCCGTCGAGGCCGCCGGGGGTGATCGACGGGACGAAGGTGCCGTCGAGGTCGGCCCCGGCCCGGATGCGGGGGTCGGCGGCCATGGCGGTGGCGGTGGCGGCCCCGCCGATGGAGTGGCCGGCCATGGCCGTGCGCCGCGGGTCGATCAGCGCGGCGTACCTCCAGGCGGGATGGCGGCCGGTGAGGCGGTCCAGGACGAAGGAGACGTCGGTGGCGCGGCCCGCGGTCACCAGCGGGCTCTTGTGGAGCGGGTCGTCGCAGATGGCGCAGGGCAGGGTGCGGCCGTCGGGCAGGGTGATGCCGGCGGCCTCGTAGGCGTGGTCGATCGCCGCGACCACGTAGCCACGGCTGCCGAGCTCCTCGGCGAGGCCGGTGAGGGTGGCCCGGGGGAGGCCGAAGCCGGGGGAGAGCAGGATCAGCGGGTACCGGCCGGGCGCGGGGCGGGCGCCGGTCCGGGCCCAGGTGTGCAGGGTGGTGAGCCGCTCGGCGTTGGCGGCGCCGGGCGTGTCCTGGAGCAGCAGCCGTGCCTCCTCCGAGGTCAGGTACGGGGTGGGGCCGCCGGTGCCGGGTCGGGCGGGGTAGTAGAGGGACAGCATCAGCTGTCGGGCGCCCGCCTCCGGGGCCCAGGGGTCCTGCCGGTTCTCGTCGACCAGGTGCAGGGTGTCCCGGCCGACGGGGTGGGGGCCGGTGGGGCGCGGCAGTCCGGCCGGGGCGGATCGCGGCGCGGCGGCGCCGGGTGGGGCCGGTGCCGCGACGGCCGCTTCCACCCCGGCGAGCGGCAGCAGTAGCGGTACGGCCAGCGCGGCGGCGATGGCGCGGACGGCGGTGCGCATGTGGTCCATGGCACGTCACGCTAGGCGCCCCCGGGGATGGTTGACGTCCACTCAGATGTGGACGGTCTCGTCATCCCGAAAGGGGAGAGGGTCAACCCCGAGGAGGAGAGGAGCCGGCGGCGTTCGGCCCCCGATCCACGTCCCGTCGTATGCCCCGGGCGGATGCGGCCGCCCGGGCGCGATCGGCGGTGACCGGGCGGATCGGGCCCGGCCCGAGGCGTGAGCCCGTACCGACCCGCGGGCCCGCTCAGCCGAGGAAGGCGCGCAGCAGCGCGGCGGTCGCCTCCAGGTGCTCCTCGGTGGCCCGGCGGGCGGCCGCGGCGTCGCCGGCCAGGATGGCCCGGGTCATCGCCCGGTGCTGGTCGGAGGCGTGGTCGATGTTGCGGCCGAGCATCGGGATGGCGTTGAGCAGGTCGTTGAGCCGGATCCGGGCCTCGGCGATGCCGGCGGCGAGCGAGGGGGAGCCGGTGAGCTCGCCGATCGCCAGGTGGAAGCGGGAGTCGCACTGCCGGTACTCGTCGGGGCTGGCACCGTCCGCGTCGGCGAGCCGTTGCCGCAGGTAGGTCTGCTGCTCCTCGGTCAGTTCGCGGCGGGCGGCGAGTTCGGCCGCGCCGACCTCCAGGACCAGGCGCAGGGTGAGCGCGTCCTCCAGCTCGGCGCCGAGGTCCCGGGCGGCGCGGCGCAGCTCGCCGACGTCGGGTGCGGGCAGCCGGTAGGTGACGAACGTGCCGCCGTAGCGGCCGCGGCGGGCCTCGACCCAGCCGGCCTGCTGGAGCGAGCGCAGGGCCTCGCGCAGGGTCTCGCGGCTGACGTTCAGTCGGGCGGCGAGGTCACGTTCGGCGGGGAGCCGGTCGCCGTGGCCGACCACACCGAGCTTGATCGCCTGGAGGATCCGCTCGACCGTCTCCTCGAAGGCGTTGCCGGTGCGGACGGGTCGGAAGACGCTGTCGAGCTGCCGGTCCACCTGTGCCTCCACGGGGGTGATCGTACCCGGGGGCGGGTGGCAGCCGGTCGGGGGAGTGCTCTTGACGTCGGGGTGGCCGCGGGTGAACGATGCTGCACACGGCTCCAATGGTCTGCTTTCGGGCCATTGGAGCGCAAGGGTGGCGCACCACGACGACGTGGGCGCCCGTGCCGGTCCCCGCCTCATTCCCCAGGGGTGTGCATGACATCCGAAGAACAGGTCGGCTCCAGCCCGGCCGAGCAGCCTGTCAGAGCAGTGTTTCCCGCCGATTCCAAGACCGTTTCCGCCACGGCGCCCGCGCCCGCCTCCGCATCCGCCGCTCCCCCGGCCGCCGCCCCCGCGCTGTCCCGGGACGAACAGCGGCTGCGCGAACTCGGCTACACCCAGGAGCTGGCCCGCTCGATGTCGGGCTTCTCCAACTTCGCGGTCTCCTTCTCCATCGTCTCGATCCTCTCCGGGTGCCTCACCCTCTACGGCATGGGGATGAACACCGGCGGCCCCGCCATGATCATCTGGGGCTGGCCGCTGGTCGGGCTGATGACCCTCTGCGTCGGACTCGCGATGGCGGAGATCTGTTCCAGCTACCCGACCGCGGGCGGGCTCTACTACTGGGCCGCCCAACTGGCCCGTCGCAAGGGGCCCGCCGCCTCCTGGTTCACCGGCTGGTTCAACTTCATGGGCCAGGTGGCCGTCACCGCGGGTGTCGACTACGGGGCGGCCTTCTTCACCAACGCCTTCCTCGACCTCCAGTTCGGGTTCGCCGCCACGACCGGCCACACCGTGGAGATCTTCGCGGTGATCCTGCTGCTGCACGGGCTGCTCAACACCCGGGGCGTCAAGCTGGTGGCCCTGTTCAACACGGTCAGCGTCTGGTGGCACCTGGTCGGCGTGGCGGTGATCGTGGGCGCGCTGGCCCTGCTGCCCGGCCACCACGCCCCGGCGTCCTTCGTGTTCACCGAGTTCGTCAACAACACCGGCTTCCGGAACGGCTTCTACGTCGGCATGCTCGGTCTGCTGCTCGCCCAGTACACCCTGACCGGCTACGACGCCTCCGCGCACATGACCGAGGAGACCCACGACGCCGCCCGCTCCGGTCCGCGCGGGATCGTCAACGCCATCGTGGTCTCGCTGGTGGCCGGCTGGATCCTCCTGCTCGGCATCACCTTCGCGATCCAGGACTACGCGGGGGCGCTCGGCAGCTCCACCGGCGTCCCGCCCGCGCAGATCTTCATCGACGCGATCGGCGTGACCGGAGCCAAACTGCTCCTGCTGATCGTGATCGGGGCCCAGTTCTTCTGCGGGATGGCCTCGGTCACCGCCAACTCCCGGATGATCTACGCCTTCTCGCGGGACGGCGCACTACCCGGCTCCCGGCTCTGGCACCGGATCGACCCCCGCACCCAGACCCCCACCAACGCCGTCTGGCTGGCCACCGGCGGCGCCCTGCTCCTCGGGCTGCCCGCTCTGTGGAACACCACCGCCTACACCGCCGTCACCTCGATCTCGGTGATCGGCCTCTACCTCTCCTACGTGATCCCGGTGTTCCTGCGACTGCGGCAGGGCCGGGCGTTCCCCCGGGGCCCCTGGCACCTCGGCCGCTGGAGCGGGGTCATCGGCAGCGTCGCGGTCGGCTGGACAGCGGTGATCACCGTGCTGTTCATGCTGCCGACCGCCAGCCCCGTCACCGCCGCCGGCTTCAACTACACCCCCGTGGCGGTCGCCGTGGTGCTCGGCTTCGCCGGCCTCTGGTGGCTGGCCTCCGCCCGGCACTGGTTCACCGGCCCCCGGATCCAGGACGCCCCCGCGACCGGCAGCCAGGAACTGCCGGTCGGGGAGAACGCCCTGGCCGACGAATTGGAGACTTCATGACCGCCTCCCGGCTCACCCTCGACCGGCTGGAGGCGCTGGTCGCCGACGGCAGCGTCGACACCGTCGTGCTGGCCATGACCGACATGCAGGGCCGACTGCAGGGCAAGCGGATCGCCGCCGAGTACTTCCTCAGCGACGTCGTCCCCAACTCGGCCGAGGGCTGCGGGTACCTGCTCGCCGTCGACATCGACATGAACACCGTGGACGGCTACCGGATCTCGTCCTGGGACAGCGGGTACGGGGACCTCGTCCTCACCCCCGACCTCACCACCCTGCGGTCCGTGCCCTGGCACCCCGCCACCGTCATGGTCCAGTGCGACGTTCACCACCACGACGGCAGGCCGGTCAGCGTCTCCCCGCGGCAGATCCTGCGGCGCCAGCTGGACCGGCTGGCCGAGCACGGCTGGCACGCCCACGTCGGCACCGAGCTGGAGTTCATCGTCTTCCGGGACAGCTACGAGCAGGCCTGGGACAAGGACTACCACGGGCTCACCCCGGTCAACCAGTACAACGTCGACTACTCCATCCTCGGCACCTCGCGGATCGAGCCGCTGCTGCGCCGGCTGCGCAACAGCATGGCGGGCGCCGGGCTCACGGTGGAGTCCGCCAAGGGGGAGTGCAACCCGGGCCAGCACGAGATCGCCTTCAAGTACGGCGAGGCGCTCAGCACCTGCGACGACCACGCCGTCTACAAGACGGGCGCCAAGGAGATCGCCGCGCAGGAGGGGGTCAGCCTCACCTTCATGGCCAAGTACAACGAGCGCGAGGGCAACTCCTGCCACATCCACCTCAGCCTGCGCGACGACCAGGGCCGCCCGGTGATGCCGGGCGACGGCCCGCACGGCTTCTCCCGCACCATGGAGCACTTCCTGGCCGGCCAACTCGCCTGCCTGGCCGACTTCTCGCTGCTGCTCGCCCCCACCGTGAACGCCTACAAACGGTACGTGCCGGGCAGCTTCGCCCCGACCGCCATCGCCTGGGGCCGCGACAACCGCACCTGCGCGCTGCGGGTGGTCGGCCACGGCCCCTCGCTGAGGTTCGAGAACAGGGTCCCCGGCGGGGACGTCAACCCGTACCTCGCGGTCGCCGCGCTGATCGCGGCGGGCCTGCACGGGATCGAGCACCGGCTGCCGCTGGAAGCGGAGTTCACCGGCAACGCCTACGCCTCCGACGCACCCCGGGTGCCCTCCGGGCTGCGCGACGCGATCGACGCGTTCGAGCGCAGCAAGCCCGCCGCCGAGGCCTTCGGCGCCGACGTCGTCGAGCACTACACCCACGCCGGCCGGACCGAACTGGCCGCCTACGAAGCGGCGGTGACCGACTGGGAGCGGCGCCGCGGATTCGAGCGGCTGTGACCGCGCGCCCGCTGATCGGCATCACCAGCTACCTGGACGAGGCGGCCTGGGGCGTCTGGCGGCAGAGTGCCGCCGTCCTGCCGCAGACCTACCTCGACGCCGTCTCCCGGGCCGGGGGCACCCCCGTCCTGCTCCCGCCCCAGTCCGGCGGCGTCGAACGGCTGATCGGCGCGCTCGACGGCCTGCTGCTCGCGGGCGGTGCCGACATCGACCCCGCCCGCTACGGAGCCGACCCCCACCCGCGCACCGGCCGCCCCCGACCGCAGCGGGACGGCTGGGAGCTGGAGCTCCTGGCGGCGGCGCTCGACCGCGACCTGCCGGTCCTCGGCGTCTGCCGCGGCCTGCAACTGCTCAACGTCGCGCTCGGCGGCGACCTGGTCCAGCACCTGCCGGACGAGAGCCACCAGACACTGCCGGCCGGCTACGTCCGCCAGGAGGTGACGATCCGGCCCGACAGCGTGCTCGGCGGGATCCTCGGGCCCGTGGCGCAGGTCTCCTGCTACCACCACCAGGCGGTCGGCCGCACCGGCTCCGGTCTGCGGGCCACCGCCTGGAGCGCCGACGGGACCGTCGAGGCGCTCGAACTGCCCGGCCGGGCCTTCACCGTGGCCGTCCAGTGGCACCCCGAGACCGACCCGGACGAGCCTCGACTGTTCGAGGCGTTCACCGCGGCCAGCCGCCAGGAGGCGACCAGATGACCGAACCCGACGTCCACCAGGTGATCAACCCGGCCACCGAGGAGGTGATCACCCTGATCGAACTGGCCTCGCTCGCCGAGACCGACGCCGCGGTCGCACGCGCCCAGAGCGCCTTCGAGACCTGGCGCAGGGTCGCCCCCGCCGACCGGGCCCGGCTGCTGCGCGCCTTCGCCGCCGCCGTCGACGCCGACCGGGAGCACCTGGCGGCCCTGGAGGTCGCCAACGCCGGGCACACCGTGGGCAACGCCCGCTGGGAGGCCGGCAACGCCCGGGACGTGATCGAGTACTACGCCGCCGCTCCCGAGCGGCTGTTCGGCCGGCAGATCCCGGTCGCCGGCGGCCTGGACATCACCTTCCAGGAGCCGCTCGGCGTGGTCGGTGTCATCGTGCCGTGGAACTTCCCGATGCCGATCGCCGCCTGGGCCCTGGCCCCGGCACTCGCGGCCGGCAACACCGTCGTCGTGAAACCGGCCGAGCTCACCCCGCTCACCGCGCTGCGCCTGGGCGAACTCGCCCTGCAGGCGGGCCTGCCCGAGGGCGTCCTGCAGATCCTGCCGGGGCGCGGCACGGTGGTCGGACAGCGCTTCGTCACCCACCCCGCCGTGCGCAAGGTGGTCTTCACCGGGTCCACCGCCGTCGGCCGGGCGGTGATGGCGGGCTGCGCGGCCCAGGTCAAGCCGGTCACCCTCGAACTCGGCGGCAAGAGCGCCAACATCGTCTTCGCCGACGCGGACCTGGCCAGGGCCGCCGCCACCGCGCCGTACGCGGTCTTCGACAACGCCGGACAGGACTGTTGTGCCCGGTCGCGGATCCTGGTCGAGGAGTCCGTGCACGACGACTTCATGGCGCTGCTGGAGGTCGCCGTGCGCGGGGTGCGGGTCGGCGACCCGGCCGACGAGAAGACCGAGATGGGGCCGCTGATCTCGGCCGCCCACCGGGCCCGGGTGGCCTCCTACGTCCCCGACGACTCGGCGGTGGCGTTCCGCGGCAGCGCCCCCGACGGTCCGGGCTTCTGGTACCCGCCGACCGTGCTGGCACCCGTGCGGCACGACGACCGGGCCTTCACCGAGGAGATCTTCGGGCCGGTGGTGGCCGTGGTCCCGTTCCGCGGCGAGGAGGAGGCGGTGCGGATCGCCAACTCCAGCGAGTACGGCCTGTCCGGTTCGATCTGGACCGGGGACGTCGGCCGGGCGCTGCGGGTCTCCCGGGCGGTGGAGGCGGGCAACCTGTCCGTCAACTCGCACTCCTCGGTGCGCTATTCGACCCCCTTCGGCGGGTTCAAGCAGTCCGGTCTGGGCCGCGAGCTCGGCCCGGACGCCCTCGACGCCTTCACTCAGACCAAGAACGTCTTCATCTCCACGGAGGAACGATGAGCATGACCGAGCGACTCCACGGCCGGGTGGCGGTCATCACCGGCGCGGGCAGCGGCATCGGCCTGGCCACGGCCAGGCGGTTCGCCGCCGAGGGCGCCAAGGTGGTGTGCGTCGACCTCGACGAGGAGTCCGGCGGCAAGGCGGCCAACGAGGTCGGCGGCCTGTTCGTGCGGGCCGACGTGACCGACAAGGACGCGGTCGAGGCCATGTACCAGCAGGCCGTCGACCACTACGGCCGGCTGGACATCGCCTTCAACAACGCCGGGATCTCGCCGCCGGACGACGACTCCATCCTGACCACCGGACTCGACGCCTGGCGGCGGGTCCAGGAGGTCAACCTCACCAGCGTCTACCTGTGCTGCAAGTACGCCATCCCGCACATGCAGCGCCAGGGCAAGGGCTCGATCATCAACACCGCCTCGTTCGTCGCGGTGATGGGTGCGGCCACCTCCCAGATCTCCTACAGCGCCTCCAAGGGCGGGGTGCTGGCGATGTCCCGCGAGCTGGGCGTGCAGTTCGCCCGGGAGGGCATCCGGGTCAACGCGCTCTGCCCCGGGCCCGTCAACACCCCGCTGCTGCAGGAGCTGTTCGCCAAGGACCCGGAACGGGCCGCCCGCCGGCTCGTGCACATCCCGCTCGGCCGGTTCGCCGAGCCGCAGGAGATCGCGGCCGCCGTGGCCTTCCTGGCCAGCGACGACTCCTCGTTCATGACCGCCAACACCTTCCTGGTGGACGGCGGCATCTCGGGCGCCTACGTCACCCCGGAGTGGCAGTAGGGGCGCACCGCCCCGGAGGGTTCGAAGGCCTCCGAGGCCGCGCGCCTCGGTGCTCCCCGTACGCCGCTGTGCCCCCGCGACCGTGGGGCACGGCGGCGGCCGCCCGGGTCGACGGAAACGAGGCTCGTGCGGTCGGGGCCGGCGGCGACCTACGGCGGGCCCGAATACCGCCTTCGTCGGAGTAACCTGGAAGGTGCCGGAGGAATTACCGGCAGGACGAGATCGCGAGGAGGTCAATATGCAGATTAGTGGAGCAGGAGCCCTGATTCTGCGACTCGTGATCGCGAAGTCTCCGTCCGGTCTTTCGGCCGGGAGAGAACGGGACCACTGAGGGTTCCGGGGGCGCAGGTACAAATCCTGTTGTTCAGTCTTCATGCAGGGCGTGGGCCGTTTTCGCAGAGATGCGGAGGCGGCCTTTTTGTTGTTTCCGCCGATTGGTATTCGCGGCGCCGTCCCGGCACGGGGCCCCTCGATGTCGGCGATGCCGAGCCCGTACGTGGGCCTGCCGGGCCTCGGCGGTCGGCGTTCCGGTCGAAGGCGCCCGACCACCCGGCCGGCCATCAGCCCCCGGCCGCTCGTAGCGTGCCGTCGTGGTGAGTGATCTGTTCCCGGCCCAGGGTGTGGCGCCGGGCCCAGTAGCCGGCGGAGATCCGGGCCAGCAGCCGGGCGGCCGGGTCGTCGATCGCGTGCCCGGTGGCCAGCGGGCCGGTGTAGCAGACGGCGATGCTGTAGGGCGGGGCGTCCTGCGGGTACACGATGCCGCCGCTGTGCCGGACCCCGGGGAGCCAGCCGTTCTTGAACGCCACCCGGGTGCCGGGCGGCAGGCCGGCGGCGAGGTCGACCCGGTGCGCGTTGGCGGCCAGTAAGTCGAGCAGCTCCGGCGGGAGCCGTCGCAGCAGCCGGGCCAGGTCGGCGGCGGTCACCACGTTGACGATCCCCGCCGCCTGCGCGCCGAGGTCGTCGATGCCGCGACCGGTGACGCTGTGCCTGGCCCGTGCCAGGTGCCAGACCTCGGCGACCGCGTCCAGCCCGACGTGCGCGAGGCAGAGGTTGGTGGCGAGGTTCGACGAGTGGACGATCATGCGCTCGGACAGCCACCGCAGGGTGCGCTCCGTTCCCAGCGCCTGCCACGGTGCGGGATCGTCGTCCCGCTCCCGGACGACGGCGAACCGGGGCCCGTACGTCGCCGAGACGAAGGAGTTGTGCACCGGCACCGGGGTGTCGAGGTCCCGTCCGCCGCGGTGCAGCGCCGCGAGGACGGCCACCTTCATGGTGCTGGCCGCGAGGTGTGGCGTGTCGGAGTTCAGCGTCCGCGCCCGCGCCGAGCCGAGCGGGGCCACGTGCACCGACAGCACGCTCCCGCCGGGCGGCAGGTTCACGGCGGACGGCGCCTGGCCCACGCGTGGTGGCACCTCTTCGCGCACCACTGCACCTCCGCTCCGAGATCCCGGCAGGTGTCCAGTCAGGCAGTCGCCCGTCGCGGGCAGCAGGGCGCACCCACGGCGCATCGCAGCACCGGCCGGGCGAGTCCGGTGATCTCCCGCATCCCCGTACCCGCAGCGGGCCGTTCCGATGCCGGGAACCGGTTCCGGTGCACCGCCCGCGGGGGCCGTCGGCCCTACCGTCAGGTCAGGGCATCCGCCAGGAGGGCGGCGGTCCTGGCGAGCAGTGGTTCGTCCGCCGGGGCGTCGGCGTCCCGCTGGGTGGAGAGGACGGCCAGGACGACGGGCGTCCCGTCCCGGGTCCAGGCGATGCCCACGTCGTTGGTGGTGCCGTAGTCGCCGGTGCCGGTCTTGTCCGCGAGGGTCCAGTCCCCGGGGAGCCCGGCGCGCAGGCGGGCGGCGCCGGTGGTGTTGGCGAGCAGCCAGGCGGTCAGCTGCTGCCGGTCCCGTGGCGTGAGCGCATCGCCGAGGACCAGCTTCTGGTGGCTCCGGCCGATGGCGGCCGGGCTGGTGGTGTCCGTCGCCCGCCCCGGTTCGGCGGAGTTGAGCGCGGGCTCCCAGCGATCGAGCCGTGTCAGGTGGTCGCCGATGGACCGGCAGAAGCGGGTGATCGCCGTGGGGTCGCCGAGCTCGCGGAGCAGGAGGTTGTCCGCGGCGTTGTCGCTGTGGCCGATGGCGGCGGCGCACAGCTCGGCGACGGTCATGCCGTGCGCGAGGTGCTCGGGTGTACCCGTGAGCGGGGCGTAGCCCGCGTCCGTGACGTCCCGCGCGGTGTACCGGATCCGCCGGGCGAGGAACTCGCCGTCCCGGTCGAGGTCGCGCAGCACCGCGGCGGCGGTGAGCGTCTTGTGCACCGAGCAGATCGGGAAGCGCTCGTCGGCGCGGTATTCCACGCTCCGGCCGGTGACCGTGTTCCGTGCGAACACCCCCAGCCGGGCGCCGTGTTCGCGCTCCAGGTCGGCCAGGGCCCGGGTGGTCAGGGCTCGGGTGGTCGAAGCCCGGGTGGTCGAGGCTCCGCCCGGTGACGCGCCGGCCGCGTGGGCGGGCCCACCCGTGGACACGACTGAGGCCAGTGCCGTCCCGGCGCCGAGAGCCAGCACCGCGCGGCGGCTCGGGCGCCTTGCGAAGGTCTCCACCATGGCATCCTCCTCTGCTCGACGTGTGCGGACAGTATGGGCCGGATTCGATGCGAAGTCAGGCTTCGGCGAGGCGGGGGCGGTCGGCCTGCTCAAGGGCGCGTCGACGTTCGCGGGTGCGACACCAGGTGGTGCCGCCGCCCCGTTCGTGGAGCTCGGTCCCGGTGGGCCGGTTCGGGTGGGCCGAATCGGGTGGTGGTCCTGCCGTGGAGCCGTCGCTCGGCTCCGTCGCCGCTTACTCTTCTGGACAGCATATGCAGGTAGCCGATATATGTAGCTGCATGACACAACGCTCCGTGCGACAGTCGACCCTGCCTCGGCCTGCCGCCCTCGAAGAGCGCCGGAACGGTGCCCGGGAGACCGCAGAGCCCTCCGGCCCCGTGAACGGCCCGTCGGGCCTGGCGGCCCGGTGGTTCGAGCAGGCCCGTGGGCGGCGCTGGTTCTGGCCCGCCGCGCTGGTGGCCGGGTACGCCGTCGAGGTCCTCTTCCGCCTCGTGCTCGTCCGGCACATGAGCTACCCCTCGGTGCACCCGGACGAGGACTCCTACCTCGTGCTGGCCCGGGTGCTGGCCGGGCGGCCGACCACCGAGATGCCGGTCGGTGTGGTGATCCCGGGCGGCTACCCGCTGCTGATCTCGCCGGCCTTCCGGATCGCCGACGACCCGGTCACGGCGTACCACCTGATCATGGGGATCAACGCGCTGCTGAACGCGCTGGTCTTCCCGCTGGCCTACCTGGCGCTGCGCCGGCTGGGCCTGCGCCGGCTGCTGGCGTACGTCTTCGCCGGCGTCACCGCGCTGCTGCCGCCGGTGATCTTCTACTCCGAGTTCGTCATGTCGGACACCGTCCTGCCGGTGCTGATCCTGGCCTGGCTGCTCTGCATGCACGGCTGGCTCGGCGACGGCCCGGCCAGGCACCGCTACTGGTACGCGGCCGGCACCGGCGCGGCAGCCGCCTACTCGATGGCCACCCACGACCGCGGCGGCGTCGTGGTCGCCCTCACCGCCGTGGTCCTCGTCGGCGTCCTCGCCCTGCGCTGGGCCCCCTGGCGGACGACCGCGACGGGCCTGGGCGTACTCGGCGCGGGCGTGGTCGGCTCCACGCTGCTGGACCGGTGGCTCGAAGCGCAGTTCACCGTGGGGGCGAGCGATGTCGGCGGGTACCTGTGGGAGGGCCTCACCGACCCCGACAAGACCCAGATGACGCTGACCAGGACGGCCGGGCAGATCTGGTACTTCATCGTCTCGACCTGGGGGATCGGCGGCCTGGCCGTCGTCGTCTGCCTGTTCGCGCTCTTCAGCAGCCGCTTCCCGCGCCCGCACCGGATCGTCGGCGGCGTGCTGGTGGCCCTGCTCGTCGGCACCGCGCTCGCCTCCGCCGCCGCCCTGCCGGACGACGGGCGGATCGACGACTGGGTCTACGCCCGCTACCTCTCGTTCCTGGTCCCGGCGGCCTTCGTCGCCGGCGCCGCCGTCCTCTGCCGCTCCGGGCGTCGCGGCCTGGGCTACGCGATGGCCGCCACGGTCGGATTGACCCTGGTCCTCGGCAAGACGGTGATCTGGTCCGCCGGCTCGATGCTCACCACCAAGCTGTTCATCGGCTGGGCCCTGCCGGACGTCACCTTCCTGGCCGCCGACTGGATGCGGCTGAACATCATGCGCTCCTCCACCGCCGCCATCGTCATCCTGGGCGCGGTGGTGCTGCTCCTGGTCGCCGGCGGGCGCCGGGTGTTCTGGGCGGTCGGCCTCTCGCTCGCGCTGTTCGCCGGCTTCGCCACCGCCACCATCACCGAGCAGGTCAGCCACCCCCACGCGAACTGGCGCAAGCCGCTGGCGACCGGCTTCACCAAGTCCGCCGGGATCAAGCCCACGGACCAGGTGGTGTTCGCCTGGGACATGGACGGGGGCCTGCGCAACGCCCAGGCCTTCGAGGTCTACCAGGGCCGGGTCTGGTACCGGGACCCGCGCTGGCAGCCCGTCCCGCCGGAGGCGACGGCGCTGGTCACCCCGCCGGCCCCGGAGGGCAAGGCCCCGGACGGATACTGGCCGGAGCACCCCGCCGAGTGGTACGTCGAGAAGGTCGACAAGGCGCAGGGCTGGACGCTCTGGCGCAGGCACTGACCGGACGGGGGCCCACGGCCCACCCGCCGGCGGATGCACCACCGGCGCCGGGCGGCCGGAGCCCCGCGTGGCGAGGGGGCGGCCCACTCACCCCCGGGGGGCGCCCCCACCCCCCCCGGCGGGGTCCTCCCCCCCGGCCCCGGGCGGCCCGGCGCCCCGCGGGGGGGGGGGGGGCCCCCCCCCCCCGCGGGGCCCCCCCCCTCGCCGGGTGCTGTTGGTTGATTCGGCTCCTGCTGTGCCCCGCCGAGCGTCAGCTCGGCGGGGCACAGTGCTGCGAAGTGGCTGGTGCGGGTGCGGGCTCGGGGTGTGCCGGTGAGGTGGGCGTCGATGCGGGCGAGGTTGATCGCGGCGCCGGTGAGCCGATGTTGGAGGCTGGTATTCGTCAGGCCCCGGTAGCGGGATCTGCGCAGGCCGCAGCGTCCGACGGCCTGAGAGATGGTGCCTTCGACGCCGGCCCGGATCTTGTAGCGCTCTTTCCAGGCGTCGCTCTGCTGCTCGGCGCGGATACTGCGGATGGCGTCGTGCTCACTCTGCTGCTGTCGCAGCATGAGTTCCCGGCGGCGGCCGGTGGCTGAGCTGACGCGGTCCCGCAGGTGCGGACAGGGGCCGCAGCGGCTGACCGGGACCTTCACCTGGATGACCGGCAAGCCCTTGGAATCGTTGCGGGAGTACCAGTTCGTGGCGGTGACACCGCCGGGGCAGGTCACCTGCCGGTGTTCCTGGTCGATGGTGAACGCGTCCAGCGTGAAAGCACCCTTGGCCTGGGCCGAAGTGTTGCCGGCCAGTGGCCCGTGCAGTTCCACGCGATGTCGGTCACGGGCAGCAATGACATGGACAGCGGTGGGATATCCGGCATCCACCCAGTGCTCGGCGGGCAGGAAGTCGCGGGCGGCGAGGGCGGCGAGGGCGGCGTGGATCTCCTCTGTCATCGCGCTGTCCGCGACCGTGGCCACCGTGGTGGCCACGTTGGTGACCAGGTTGGGAACGTCCGTCTCGCCGCAGGTCTCGGTGAGATGGACCTTGTGTCCGTCCCACATGGTGTCTCGTTCGACGCCGACACGGGCGTCCGGGGCATAGGGGTTGACCAGGCGCATCGCGCCCGGCGGCCGTGCTTTTGGGCCTCTGCGCATCACCTCGCCGTCCACCCGGTGGAAGTGCTGGACCCAGACCTGACGCAGGAACTCCACCTCGTCCAGCGAGCGGAGTGCCGCGGGGGCGTCAGCGCTGAAGACGGCTTCCAGCAGGTGTGTCCCGTCCCGGCCGATTCGCAGCCCCACCCCCTCCCGCTTCGCGCGGGCCTTGGGGATCCGGGAGTCCTCAGCCCGGGTGGCGTAGTGCCTGAACCAGTCCGGCTCCGCGATCTCGGACAACCAGTCCGGAACGGCCTGGGCGAGCGCGTTCAACGCCGCCCGCAGCGTCTCGGCCACCTGCTCCAGCCAGCACAGTTCACGGGCCACCGAGAGCACATGTGTGGCGTCCGTGCGGGCCCGGCCCGCGCTCTTGAGCAGCCCCTTCTCGCGGGCCGCGGCCAGCACACCGTCCATGACCCGGCGCCCGCCGTCCACCCCGGCCAGCCGGTCCCTGAACTCCGACAGCACAGAGAAGTCGAAGCCGCGATCGTCGAGTCGGAGCCCGAGCGCGTACTTGAGGTCGATCCGTGCCCGCACCGCCTCTGCGGCCTGGCGGTCGGTCAGTCCTTCCACGAACTGGAGCGCCGACACCAGCGCCGGCCCGGCGGGCGACCAGGCAGGGCGGCCTCGCGAGGCGTACAGATCCGAGAAGTCCTCGTCCCGGAACATCGGCCCCAGCTCGTCCCGGACCCGGATCGCCAGACTCCCCTTCGGGGAGGCGGCCCGGGCCACCCGCACCGTCTCCGCCGGAATCTCCCCCGACCCCTTCGAACGCATCGACATCGACACCCACCCCACATAACAACGTCGGTCCCCATGACCACAACCGGGTCATGGGGACCGACGTCACGCGAAGGGCCGAATTAACCAACAGTATCCCGGGTGGGCGGGCCCGCCTCGCTGAACAGCGTGGGCCAGCCGGTGGATGGTGAGCGCCGCAGAGCTCCGACCGGCCCAGGCCCTCTTCCGGGCCCGGCCGCCCGCCCTCGTGTGCGGCGGCCGTTCGCGCGCGGGAGACCTCGGCCGACCGATTGCCCGCTGCCGGGACATGCTCCTAGTAGTTTTGTTAGGTGGTGTCGTAGGTCTGCCATGGGGCGGGTTGTCGGCAGGTGGGGCAGGTGCCGGTCCAGGTGGCGATGAGGTGTTGGAGGAGGTCCAGGGCCTGGCCGAAGGTCAGGCCCTGGCCAGGGCTTTTGGGAGGGCCCGCTGTTCGGTGAGGAACAGGTGGGCCGCGCTGACGAGGGTCACGTGGCGGTGCCAGCCGATGAAGGAGCGGCCCTCGAAGTGGTCCAGCCCGAGGCGGGTCTTCAGCTCGCGGTAGTCGTGCTCGATCCGCCAGCGTGACTTCGCCAGTCGGACCAGATCCCTGGCGGGCATGTCGGCGGGCAGGTTCGAGATCCAGTACTTCACCGGCTCCGTCTCCCCCTCGGGCCACTGCGCGATCAGCCAGGTGAGGGGAATCGTGCCGTCGTCGGCCGGCTTGGGACGCCGCCCGGCCAGGCGGACCCGCAGCAGGACGAAGTGCGAGCTCATCGCCGCCTTGGAGCCCTTGCGCCAGGTCACGCTCCGCCCCGCGCCGCGTCCGGCGGCCAGCACGTGCTCGCGCAGGGAGACCGGGCGGCTGCGGTAGCGCGCCAGCGGCCGGGGCCCGAGGCCGCCGTAGGGCGGCCGGTGCGGTTCGGCGTCTTCCGTGTGGGCGGTCATCTCGCCCTTCGCCTGCAGCACGTAGGCCAAGTGGCGGTCCTCCAGACCGTGACGGAAGTCGGCGTTCGCTCCGTAGGCGGCGTCCGCGACGAGCACGGCGGGCCGCAGCCCGGTGGCGGCGAGTTCGTCGAGCATCTCCAGGGCCAACTGCCATTTCGGCCGGTGGTGCTCGTCCTCGGGGATCCGGCAGGCCGCCCGCCGCCCGGCCGCCTCGGGGCTGTCCCAGGACTCGGGCAGGAACAGGCGCCACGACAACGGGCACGAGGCGGTGTCGGAGAGTGCGTGGACGCTGACGCCGATCTGGCAGCTGCCGACCTTGCCCAGGGCTTGTATATCAATTACTGCTTGCTCTGGTGGAGTTGGTGGGATGGTGGACCATGCCTGTGCATCCGCCCATCACCGCGTTACGGGCCAAGTT
>NZ_JBHVWC010000116.1:0-16297 GCF_042882445.1 Kitasatospora sp. NPDC058218
GGCCGCGGGCGCGCCCAGGCCCTTGGCGGCGGCGAGCGCGGCCGGGGTCGGGTACTGGAAGACGTCCTTGGCGGCGATCGGGAAGCCGGCCGCGCGGGCCCGGCTGACCAGCTGGATGGAGACGATGCTGTCGCCGCCGAGGGCGAAGAAGTTCTCCTCCTCGCCGACCTCGGGCAGGCCCAGCACCTCGGCGAAGACCCTGGCCAGGGCGCGGCCCGGGGTGTGTCCGGCCGTCGGGGCGGCGGCCGCCGGGCGCCGCGCCGGGTCGGGCAGGGCCTTGCGGTCGAGCTTGCCGTTGACGCTCAGCGGCAGCGCGTCCAGCACGGTGACGGCGGCCGGGACCATGTGCTCGGGCAGCACCGCGGCGACGGCGGTGCGGACGGCGTCGCCGCCGACCGAGGCGCCGGGCTGCGGGACGACGTAGCCGAACAGCTGCCGGGCCCCGCCCTCGGTGACGGCGCGGGCGACGACCGCCGCCTGGGCCACGCCGGGCGCGGCGGCCAGGGCGGCCTCGACCTCGCCGAGTTCGATCCGGAAGCCGCGGACCTTCACCTGGTCGTCGGTGCGGCCGAGGTACTCGACCTCGCCGTCGACCAGGCGCCGGACGAGGTCGCCGGTGCGGTACATGCGCCCCCAGCCTTCGGCCGGGGGGACCCCCACACCGGCGGCGAACGGGTCGGCGACGAACCGGCCGGCGCTCAGGCCGGGGCGGCCCAGGTAGCCGCGGGCCAGCTGGACGCCGGCCAGGTACAGCTCGCCGGGCACGCCGACCGGGACCGGCCGCAGCCGGGCGTCCAGCACGTACAGGCGGGTGTTCCAGACGGGGCGTCCGATCGGGACGACGCCGGACCCGGCCCAGGCCCGGTGGTAGGTGACGTCCACGGCGGCCTCGGTGGGCCCGTACAGGTTGTGCAGCTCGATCTGCGGCCAGAGGGCGGCGAAGCGCTCGACCGCGGCGGGCGGCAGGGCCTCGCCGGAGCAGAACACCCGGCGCACGCCGGCGAAGCGCTCCCGGACGGCGCGGTCGGTCTCGGCCACGGCGGTGAAGGCGGTGAGCATGGACGGCACGAAGTGCGCGGTGGAGATGCCCGCGCCGGCGGCGAGCGCGGCCAGGTACTCGGGCTCCCGGTGGCCGCCGGGCCTGGCCAGCACCACCCGGGCGCCGCTGACCAGCGGCAGGAAGAACTCCCAGACCGAGACGTCGAAGCTGGCCGGGGTCTTCTGCAGGATCCGGTCCTGCGGGGTGATGCTGTAGACCTCGCGCATCCAGTCGAGCCGGTTGACGATCGCCCGGTGGGGGACGACGACGCCCTTGGGGCGGCCGGTCGAGCCGGAGGTGAAGATGACGTACGCGGGGTGGTCCGGCTCCGGGGCGGCCGGCTCGGCCTGCGGTCCGTCGGCGTCCACGGCGAGCACCGGAACGCCGGGGACGACGGGCAGCGCCTGCGCCGAGCCGGGCACGGTGAGCACGCACACCGGGGCGGCGTCCTCGACCATCGCGGCCAGCCGGTCGGCCGGGTACTCGGTGTCCAGCGGCAGGTAGGCCGCGCCGGACTTGAGCACCGCGAGCAGGGCGACCATCAGCTCCACCGAGCGCGGGACGGCGACCGCGACGATCCGGTCGGGGCCGGCGCCGTGGGCGGCGAGGACGCGGGCCAGCCGGGCGGCGCGCTCGTCGAGGCCGCGGTAGGTCAGTTCCGTTCCCTCGAAGACCACCGCGACCGCGTCGGGCGTGGCGGCGACCCGCTCGGCGATCCGGGTCACCAGCGTGCCCGGCGCCACCTCGCGGTCGGTGGCGTTCCACTCCCCCGCGAGCCCGCGCCGCTCCTGGGCGCCGGTCAGCTCGACCCGGGCGGCCGGGCGGTCGGGGGCGGCCAGCGCCTGCTCCAGCACCCGCAGCAGGCGGGCGCCGAACAGCCGCCCGGTGGAGCGGTGGAAGAGGTCGCTCGCGTAGATGACGGTGAGGTCGGTGTGGTCGCCGTCGGCGGACTCCACGAAGGTGAAGGCCAGGTCGAAGCGGGCCGCGTGCACCGGGTCGGGCAGCAGCGCGGTGCGGGCGCCCAGCAGGGCGTCCAGGCCGCCGGCCTCCTTGCGGTGCTGCACCATCACCTGGAACAGCGGGTGGCGGCCCAGCGAGCGCTCCGGGTTGACGATCTCGACCAGCCGGTCGAACGGCAGGTCCTGGTGGGCGAGTGCGCCCAGCACGGTCTCCCGGGCGCGGGCCACCAGGTCGTCGAAGGTCGGCTCGCCCGTGGGGGCGCCCCCGGTGGAACGGGCGGAGAGGTCGTGCCGCAGCACCAGGGTGTTGACGAAGAAGCCGACCACCGGCTCCAGCACCTCGTCGGCGCGCCCGGCGACCGGGGTGCCGAGCGCCACGTCGGTGGTGCCGGCGAGCCCGCCGAGCAGCAGCGCGGCGGCCGCCTGGGTGACCATGAACGGCGTCGCGCCGGTGCGCCGGGCGTAGTCGCGCAGCTCCCGGTGCAGGGTGTCGGGCAGTCGCAGCCGCACCGCGCCGCCCCGGCCGGTGGCCTCGGCGGGCCTCGGCCGGTCGGTCGGCAGGGCGAGTTCGGCCGGCAGGCCGGCCAGCCGCCCGGTCCAGTAGCGGGCCTGCGCGGCGGCGCTGCCGTCCGGGTCGGCGAGCAGGTCCGCCTGCCAGAGCGCGTGGTCCGCGTACTGGAGCGGCAGCGGCTCGAAGACCGGCGCCGTACCGGCCAGGCGGGCGGCGTACGCGTGGTCGAGGTCGCGCAGCAGCACCCCCTCGGACCACTCGTCGCCCGCGATGTGGTGCAGCGCCACGCTCAGCACCGAGCGCTCGGGGCCCGCGGTGAGCAGGGTGGCGCGGACCGGGACCTCCTCGGCCAGCTCGAAGGCGTACGCGCCGGCGGCGGCGACCGCCTCGTCGAGCCGGCCGGCGGCGACCTGCTCCGTGCTGAAGGGCACGCCGGCCTGCTCGGGGGTCAGGATGCGCTGGTGGGGCCGGCCGTCCCGGTCGGGGAAGACGGTCCGCAGCGCCTCGTGCCGGGCCAGCACGTCGGCGAAGGCCGCGCGCAGGGCCTCGGCGTCGACCGCGCCGTCGATCCGCAGCGCGCACGGGATGGTGTACGCGGTGCTCGGGCCCTCCAGCCGGTACAGGAACCAGAGCCGGGCCTGGGCGGCGGAGAGCGGCAGCGGCTCGGGGCGGGGCCGCGCCACCGGGGCGGGGCGCCCGGTGACGGCGGTGGCCAGGCGGGCGGCGAGGGCCGCGGGGGTGCGGCTCTCGAAGAGGTCCCGTACCGCGACCTCGACCCTCAGGGCGGCGCGGAGCCGGCCGACCACCCGGGTGGCGAGCAGGGAGTGGCCGCCGAGGTCGAAGAAGTCGTCCTCGACACCGGCCTGCGGCAGGCCGAGCACGTCGGCGAAGACGCCGCAGACGACGGCCTCCCGCTCGTCGCGCGGGGCGCGGCCGGCGGGCGCCGAGAAGGCGCTCGCCTCGGGCTCGGGCAGGGCGTGCCGGTCCAGCTTGCCGTTGACGTTCAGCGGCAGGGCGGGCAGCGCCACGATCGCGGCGGGGACCATGTACTCGGGCAGCGACCCGGCCAGCGCGCGGCGCAGCGCGGCCGGATCGGCCTCGGCGCCGGGGGCGGGGACGACGTAGCCGATCAGGCGCTTGACGCCGGTGGCGGTGGAGCGGGCCAGCACGGCGGCCCGGGCCACCTCCGGCAGGGCCGCGAGTGCGGCCTCGACCTCGCCCGGCTCGATCCGGAAGCCGCGGATCTTCACCTGGTCGTCGTCGCGGCCCAGGTAGTCCAGCGTCCCGTCGGCGCGCCACCGGACCACGTCGCCGGTGCGGTACATCCTCTCGCCGTCGCCGAACGGGCAGGCGACGAAGCGGGCGGCGGTCAGGCCCGGGCGGTTGCCGTAGCCGCGCGCCAGCCCCTCCCCCGCGATGTACAGCTCGCCGGGCACGCCGGCCGGGACGGGCCGCAGCCGGGCGTCCAGCACGTAGACCCGGGTGTTGCCGATCGGCCGGCCGACGAACGGGGTGGGGCTGTCGTCCAGGGCCGCGCCGAGGGTGTCGACGGTGTACTCGGTCGGGCCGTAGAAGTTGTGGCCGAGCACGCCCTCGGTGTCGCGGATGCGGCTCCACAGGGCGTCGCCGACGGCCTCGCCGCCGACCAGGAAGAGCAGCGGGCGGTGCGCCGCGGAGTCGAGCAGGCCCCATTCGACCAGCTGCCGGCCGAACGACGGGGTCACGTCCAGGGTGTCGATCCGGTCGGCGAGCAGCCGGGCGACCAGGGCCTGCGGGTCGCGGCGCAGGTCCTCGCCGTAGACGTGCAGTTCGTGGCCGCGGATCAGCCAGAGCAGCTGCTCCCAGGAGGAGTCGAAGGAGAACGACGCGGTGTGCGCGGCCCGCAGCCGGCGCCCGCCGGCGGCCTCCTCCGCCCGGGCGAAGACCGTCCCGCCGTGGTGCTCCAGCATGTTGGCCAGGCCCCGGTGCGGCACCTGGACGCCCTTGGGGCGCCCGGTGGAGCCGGAGGTGTGGATGACGTAGGCCAGGTCGTCGGGGTCGGGGCGGACGGGGTCGGCGTCCAGCGCGCCGAGCCGGTCGGTGGTCAGGGTGCCCAGGCCGTGCGCGGCGAGGGCCGGGCGGCTGCGGGCGACCTCCTCGGTGGTGAGGGTGACCAGGGGTTCGGCGTCGGCGAGCATCAGGGCGATCCGCTCGTCCGGGTGGTCGAGGTCGACCGGCAGGTAGGCGGCGCCCGACTTGAGCACGCCGAGCAGGGCCGCCACCAGGTCGGCCGAGCGGGGCAGGGCCAGCGCGACCACGTGCCCGGGGCGGGCACCGAGCGCCGCGAGGTGGCGGGCGGTCAGGTCGACCCGGCCGGCCAGCTCGGCGTAGCTGAGGCGCTGCTCGCCGAAGACGACGGCGGTGTCGTCGGGGGTGGCGGCGGCGCGGGTCTCGAAGGCGTCGACGACGGTACCGGCGGGGACGTCCCGGCCGGTGGCGTTCCAGCCGTGCAGCAGCGTGGCGCGCTCCTGCTCGTCCAGGATGTCCAGCTCGCCGACGGGCGTCCCGGGCCCGGTGGCGACGGCCTCCAGCAGCCGCAGCAGGCGGGCGCCGACGGCGGCGGCCTGCTCGGCGGTGAACACGTCGGCGCGGTACTCGACGGTGAGCCGCGGCGCCTCGCCGGGGAGGGTGAGCACGGTCAGCGGGTAGTGGGTGGCACCCCGGTTGCCGATGCCGGCGACCCGCAGGCCGCGCGCCGTCAGCCGGTCGGGGTCGACCGGGTAGTTCTCGAAGACCAGCAGGGTGTCGAACAGGGTGCCGTGCCCGGCGAGAGCCTGGATGTCGGCCAGGCCGAGGTACTGGTGGTCGAGCAGGGCGGACTGCTGGGCCTGGAGGCGGATCAGCGCCTCCACGGCGGGCTCGTCCTCCTCGGGGCGGAAGCGGACCGGCACGGTGTTGCTGAACAGGCCCACCATGGACTCCACCCCCGGCAGGTCGCCGGGGCGGCCGGAGACGGTCGCGCCGAAGACCACGTCGGTGCGGCCGGTGAGACGGCCGAGCAGGATCGCCCAGGCGCCCTGGACCAGGGTGTTGAGGGTCAGTCCGTGTGCGCGGGCGGTGCCGGTGAGCGCCGCCGAGAGGGCGGCCGGCAGCGGCAGGTGGAGCTCGGCGCCGGCGGCGGCCGGGCCGGCGGCCGGGCGGCCCAGGGTGTCGGCCAGCAGGGTGGGCGCCTCCAGGCCCGCCAGCGCGGTGCGCCAGGCGCGGGCGTCGGCCCCGGCGTCCCGGCCGGCCAGCCAGCCGAGGTGGTCCGCGTAGGGGGTGGTGGCGGGCAGCGCGGCGCCGTCGCCGCCAGCGCCGTAGGCGGTGACCAGCTCGCGCAGCAGGACGGGGGTGGACCAACCGTCCATGACGATGTGGTGGCGGGTCAGCACCAGGCGGTGGTGGTCCGCGCCGAGGGTGACGAGGGCGCAGCGCACCAGCGGCGGCCGGGCCAGGTCGAACCGGCGGGAGGCCTCCTCGCCCTCGATCCGGGCGATCCCGGCGGCCTGCCGGTCGGCGGGCAGGGCGGTGAGGTCGTGCTCCGTCCAGGGCACCGTGACGCTGCCTGCCACCAGTTGGAGCGGCTGCTCGGCCGGCGCGGTGAAGCCGGAGCGCAGCGCGGAGTGCCGGTTGACGACGGCGTCCACCGCCCGGCGCAGGGCCGGGAGGTCGAGCGGGCCCCGCAGGTCGAGCGAGGTCAGCGAGGTGTAGAGGTCGTCGGCGCCCTCCTCGTGCTGGTACAGGGCGTGGAAGAGCAGGCCCTCCTGGAGCGGCGAGAGCGGCAGGACGTCGACGGTGCCGGGGTGCTCGGCGGCGATCCGGTCCAGCAGCGGCTGGGTGACGGCGGCCAGCGGGACGTCGGTGGGGGTGAGCCCGCCGGCGTCCGGGCGGGCCGCGTACGCGGCGAGGGCGTCCAGCGCGGCGAACCAGCGCTCGGCGAGGTCGCGCACGGCCTCCTCGGTCAGCACGCCGTGCGGCCAGGAGAGGGTGACGGCGAGTTCGGCGCCGTCGGGGCCGTCGTGGACGAACGCGCCGACCTCCAGGGCGTGGGCGGCGGGCAGCGCGGGGTCGGCTCCGGCGGCGATGGCGTCGCCGGCGGCGCGGGCGGGCGTCCAGTCGGCGCCGTCCGCGGTGAAGCGGCCGAGGTAGTTGAAGAGCAGCTGGGGCTGGTCGGCGTCGGCGAGGGCGGGGCCGGAGACCGGGTCCAGGTACCGGAGCAGGCCGTAGCCGGCGCCGGCGTGCGGCAGGGCGCGCAGCTGCTCCTTGACCAGGGCCAGGGCGCGCCCGGCGGCGGGGCCACCGGCCAGGGCGTCGTCGAGGTCGAGGCCGGCGAGGTCGAGCCGGGCCGGGAACTCGGTGGTCAGCCAGCCCACGGTGCGGCCGGTGTCGGCGCCCGGGACGAGGCCGTCCTCGCGGCCGTGGCCCTCCAGCCGCAGCAGCAGGTCGGCGCGGGCTCCGGCGCCGTGCCGGTCGCGGCGCCGGCCGAGCAGGGCGAGGGCGAGCCCGGCGAGCAGGGTGTGGTCCACGCCGGCCCGGTGGGTGGCGGGCACCGCGGTGAGCAGCGGGGCGGTGCGGGCGGCGGGCAGGGTGAGGCGCAGCCGGCGGGTGGTGGCGGCGGTGTCGCGGGCCCGGTCGAGCGGGCGGTCGCCGAGCAGCGGGCCGGCGCCGTCGGCCAGGACGGCCTGCCAGCGGGGCAGTTCGGCGCGGACGAGGTCGCCGGTGGCCGCCTCGGCGAGGCCGAGCGCCCAGCCGCGCGGCGAGGTGGCGACCGGGTCGAGCGGGCGGCCCTCGTAGGCGGCGTGAAGGTCCGGGAGCAGGATGCGCCAGGAGACGCCGTCCACGGCCAGGTGGTGGACGGCGAGGGCGAGCAGGCCGGGGCTGTCCGGGCCGGCGTCCAGGTGGACGGCCTGCAGGACGACGCCCTGCTCGGGGTCGAGCCGGTCGACGGCGGCCGCCCGCTCGGTCGCGGCGGCGGCGGGCAGCTCCCGCGGGGCGACGGTGACGTGGCGCAGCCGGTCGGCGGCGGGAGCGCTGCCGGCGGGCCGGATCTCCTGGGTCCAGGCGCCGTCCGCGCCGACGTGCAGGCGCAGCCGCAGGGCGTCGTGGTGGTCGGTCAGGGTGTCCAGGGCGGTGGCGAGCCGGGCGCGGTCAAGGCCGGCCGGGACGGTGATCACGGTGTGCTGGCTGAACCGGGCGACCGGGCCGCCGCGCTCCCGCAGCCAGGCGCTGATCGCGGTGGCGGGCAGCGGGCCGGTGCGCTCGACGCCGGAGGGGCGGGCCACCGGGGCGGCCTGCTCGGCGACGGCGGCGATCCGGGCCACGGTGCGCCGTTCGAAGACGACCCGGGGGGTGAGGGCGAGGCCGGCCTTGCGGGCGCGGCTGCCGAGCTGGATGGCGGAGATGCTGTCGCCGCCGAGCGAGAAGAAGTTGTCGTCGACGCCGACCGCGTCCAGGCCGAGGACCTCGGCGACGAGGTCGGCGAGGATCCGCTCGGTCTCGGTGCGCGGCGTGCGCGCGGCGCCGTCGGCGGCCGGCCTGGGGGCGGGCAGCGCCTTGCGGTCGAGCTTGCCGTTGAGGCTCAGCGGCAGCGCGTCGAGGCCGATCAGGACGGCCGGGACCAGGTGTTCGGGCAGGGTGGCGGCGAGGGCGGCGCGCAGCGCCTCCGGATCGGCGGGCGCGGGCGCCACGTACCCGACCAGCTGACGGGCGCCGCCGGGGGTCAGCTCGCGGGCGGTGACGGCCGCCCGGGCGACCTCGGGGAGGGCCTCCAGGGCGGCCTCGATCTCGCCGAGTTCGATCCGGAAGCCGCGGACCTTGACCTGGTCGTCGGTGCGGCCGAGGTACTCCACGGTGCCGTCGGGGGCCCAGCGGACGAGGTCGCCGGTGCGGTAGAGCCTCCCCCCGCCTTCGGCCGGGGGTGCCCCCGTGCCGTCGCCGAACGGGTCGGCGACGAAACGCTCGGCGGTCAGGCCGGGGCGGCCGAGGTAGCCGCGGGCCAGCTGGACGCCGGCCAGGTACAGCTCGCCGGGCACGCCGACCGGGACCGGCCGCAGCCGGGCGTCCAGCACGTACAGGCGGGTGTTCCAGACGGGGCGTCCGATCGGGACGACGCCGGCGCCGGGCTCGGTGCGGTGGTAGGTGACGTCCACAGCGGCCTCGGTGGGCCCGTAGAGGTTGTGCAGCGGGACGTCGGGCAGTGCGGCGTACCAGCGTTCGACGACGTCGCCGGGCAGCGCCTCGCCGGAGCAGAACGCGCGGCGCAGCCCGCCGCAGGCCGCGGCGACGGTCGGCTCCTCCAGGAAGGCGCGGAGCATGGACGGCACGAAGTGCACGGTGGTGACGCCCGCTTCGGCGATCAGGCCGGCGAGGTAGGCCGGGTCCTTGTGGCCCTCGGGGCGGGCCGGCACGACGGCGGCGCCCTCGCAGAGCGCCCAGAAGAACTCCCAGACGGAGACGTCGAAGCTGGCCGGGGTCTTCTGCAGGACGCGGTCCTCGGGGGTGAGGCGGTAGGCGTGCTGCATCCAGGCGAGGCGGTTGACGATCGCGCGGTGCGGGACCACGACGCCCTTGGGGCGGCCGGTGGAGCCGGAGGTGTAGATGACGTAGGCGGCGGAGTCCGGGTCGACGACCGGCAGCGCGGTCGTGGTGGCTCCGGCCGGGGCGTGCCCGGGGCCGATCAGGACGGCGTCGGCGCGCGCGGCCTCCGGCAGCCGGTCGAGCAGGTCCGGGACGGTGACGACGCGGACCGGGCGGGCGTCCTCGATCATGTAGGCGAGCCGGTCGGCCGGGTAGTCGGCGTCCAGCGGCAGGTAGGCGGCGCCGGCCTTGAGGACGCCGAGCAGGGCGACCAGCAGCTCGGCGGAGCGCGGGACGGCGACGGCCACCACGGTGTCCGGGCCGGCCCCGGCCGCGACCAGGGAGCGGGCCAGCGCGTCGGAGCGCTCGGCGAGTGCCCGGTAGGTGAGCGTCTCGCCCTCGAAGACGACGGCGGGGGCCTGCGGGGTGGCGGCCACCCGTTCGGCGATCCGGCTGACCAGGGTGCCCTCGCGGACCTCGCGGGCGGTGGCGTTCCAGTCGTGCAGCACGGCGGCGCGCTCGGCGTCGGCGAGCAGCGGCTGCTCGGCGAGCGGCCGGTCCGGCTCGGCGGCGAGCCGGGCGAGCAGGGCCGCGCAGCGCTGGGCGTGCAGGTCCAGCGCGGCCTGGGTGTAGAGCTCCGGGTTGGCCCCGAACTCCAGCACCAGCCGGTCGTCCGGGGTCTTGGTGACGGACAGCGAGAGGTCCTCGACCGGGCCGGAGGCCAGGGTGACGGTCCGTCCGGGACTGCCCGCGAAGTCCAGGTCGAGGTCGAAGGGCTTGATGTTGAGCAGCGGGCCGTGGAGCCGGTGGTCGGTGCCGACCAGGCCCAGGTCGCGGCGGATCTCCTCGCCCCGGTGGCGCTGGTGGCGCCGGGTGGCGGTGAGTTCGGCGGCGGAGCGGCGCATCAGGTCGGTGTGGCTGTCGGTGCCGGCGACGGACATCCGGACGGGCAGGATGTTGACGGCCATGCCGGGCACGCGCAGGGTGCCGGGTGCGGTGCGGGCCATGAAGTGCATGCCGAGCACGACGTCCGGCGCCCCGGTCATCAGGTGCAGGTAGCCGGAGAGGGCGGAGACGGCCGCCTCGGCCCAGGTCGAGCGGGCCGCCCGGGCCGAGGCGAGCACGGCGGCCGAGTCCTCGGCGGTCAGCTCGACGCGGTGGTGCAGGGCCGCCGGTGCGGCCTGGGCGGTCGCCTCGGTGAGGCCGACGACGGTGGGGCGGTCCGCGAAGCGGGTGTTCCAGTAGTCCCGGGCCTCGGCGGCGGCGGGGGTGGCGAGGTACTCGCGCTCGGCCTCCACCAGGACGGCGAGCGGGCGGAACGGGCTGTCGGGCACGGCGGCCCCGGCGGGGTGCGCGGCTCCGGCACTGGTCGCGGCTCCGGCGGGGTGCGCGGCTCCGGCGGGGTGCGCGGCTCCGGCGAGGGCGGTGTAGATCTCGGCGACCCGGCGGGTGAAGAGCGCGACGCTGTACCCGTCGATGACCAGGTGGTGGAACCACTGGAACCAAAGGTGTCGGTCCTCGCCGACACGGACCAGCAGGGCGCCGTGCAGCGGACCGGCCCCGGGGCCCTCCAGCGGGGTCGGGGTGGCGAGCTGGGCCCGGACGAGTGCGGTGGCGGCGGCCACCGGGTCGGCGGCGGCGCCGGTGTCGAGCTGCGGCAGCTGCCAGGCCTCGGCGTCGAAGGCGGTGGGCAGCTGGACCGTGCGGCCCTCGTGCTCGGCGAGCCGGACGTGCAGGCCGTCGGCCTCGGCGAGGGTGCGGCGCAGCGCCCGCTCCAGCAGCGCGGGCTCGAACGGCCCGGTGATCTCGACGTACTGGCCGACGTTGTAGGCCGGGTTGTCCGGGTCGATCCGCTGCGCGGCGAGGACCCCTGCCTGCGCCGCCGTCAACTCCTGGAGGACTGCGGCCGGCTCGACCTGCGTGGTGTTGGTGCCCGCCTGAGGCATGGTCGGCCCTTCCCGGTTCGGTGCGGCCCCGCCGACGTTGCCAGCCCGGGGCGCTCGCTGGTGCGCTGTGGTGCGTGGTGGTGCGTGCTGTGAGGAGCCGCGTGGCACGTGGTGGCGCCGTGGTGCGTGGTGGCGCCGCGTGGTGGCTGTGCCGAGCGGCTCGGGGCTCGGGGTGGCCCGCCGGGGTGGGAACGGCGGGCCACCCGGCCGGGCCTAGAGGCCCTTGAGGATGGTCTCGATCTGGCCGAGCACGTCGATCGAGGTGCCGTACCGGTCGCTGGTGGCGTACGTGACCGGGATGACCTTGTTGGCCTGAACGGCCTTGAGGTTCTTCCACGACGGCTGCTTGTCGAGGTCCTTGGTGTCCTGCGGGACCTCGCCGGTGGCGGCCGTCTTGGGCACCAGGATGACGTCGGCGTCGGCGAGCACGTCGAGCTTCTCGGTCGAGTAGGTGACCTCGTGCTCCTTCGGGTCGCTGGAGGCCTGGGAGAACGTGGCACCCACGTCGGTCAGCACCCGGCCGACCCACGAGCTGCTGGTGTCCACGAGGAACTCGCCGCCGCCGTAGGAGGACGCGATGGTCCACTTGACGGAGTTGAGCTTGCCCGCGTAGTCGGCCTTGATCTTGGCGGCCTTCGCCTCGTAGTCCGACTTCAGCTTCTTGAACTCGGTGTCCTTGCCCACGGCCGTGGCGATCTTCTCCTGGGCGGTGAACAGGTCGCCCGGCTTGTCGATGCCGAAGTAGAGGGTCGGCGCGATGCCTTCGAGCTTGCTGACGCCCCAGTCGAAGGCGGTGGCGCCCTCGACCACGATCAGGTCGGGCTTGAGGGAGGCGACCTTCTCGACGTTGATCTCGATGCCGGAGCCGATCGCCTCGATCTTCTTGGCGGCCTCGGTCTGCGAGGGCAGCAGCTCCATCGGGTTGTTGTCGTCGATGGTGCTGGTGCCGACCGGCTGCACCCCGAGGTCGAGCAGGGCACCGGTGGCGTACGAGACCGAGACGATCCGCTTGACCCCGGCCGGGACGGTGATCTTGCCGTTGGTCGCCTCGATCACCTGGGAGGCCGCGGCGCCACCGGTCGAGCCGGCGGCGGAGTCGCTCTCGCTGTCGCCGCTGGAGCCGCAGGCGGTGAGGCCGAGGGCGGCGACACCGGCGACGGCGGCGATTCTCAGACCACGGGACGGCAGGGCACGGGTGTTCATCGTTCTCCTTGGGGGTACTGCGTGGCGTGCGCGGGGGCGCTCGGTGTCTCGGTGGGGCGGGCGGGGGGGTCCCGCGGGTCATCTGCGGTCAGGCCGCCGAGAGGTAGGCGGACCACACCCGGACGGTCGGGGCGCCGAGGTCGGCCAGGTCGGCGAACTCCACCCGGGCGCCCCGGGCGCGCCACCGCTCGATCAGGTGCATCAGGCGCATCGAGTCGAGCCCGAGGTCGCGGAGGTCGTCGTCGTCACCGACCGCCTCGGGCTCCTCGCCGAGGAGTTCGGCGATGTCGGCGCGGATGCTCTCGGCGTCCAGGACGGCTGCGGACCCGGTCCGGTCGGTGTCGGTCATGGCGTGGTTCATTCGCTTCCAGGTCGTGGGGGGGTTCACCGGTCGACCCGGCGGGTCGACCGGTCGGCGTACCGACGTACTGGCGGGGTCGTCAGCAGGCGGGGGTCGTCAGCCGGTGACGCCGAGGCGGCCGTCCTCGGCCCGCAGCTGGCGCCCGGTGTGGCGCAGCAGCAGCGAGTCGCAGATCTCGCCGGAGCGCACCGCCAGGGTGGAGAGCAGCGACGAGGTGATGCCGTGGGTGTGCTCGGTGCCGCCCTGGAGGTAGATGCCCACCTCGACGTGGTCCTCGGTCAGCACCCGGTGGTCGCGGTCGACCCGCAGGCGGCCGAGCTCGTCCGTGCGGCAGCTCGCGCCGAGCTCGCCGAGCAGGTCGCGCGGGTCGACGTGCTCGTAGCCGGTGGCGAGCACCACGGCGTCCGACTCCAGGGCCAGGGTCTCGCCGGTGGTCAGCGAGCGGACTTCGGCGACGGCGCCGTCGGCGAGGTGCCCGACGCCGGTGAGCCGCGTGGCGTTGAGGATCCTGAGCCGCTCCCGGCCGGCCACCTTCTCCTGGTAGACCGTCCGGTACAGCTGCTCGATCAGGTCGCCGTCGACCACCGAGTAGTTGGTGTTGGCGTGGTAGTCGAGCAGGGTCTTCTTGGCCTGCTCCGGCGCGGCGTAGAACTCGTCGACGGCGGACGGGTCGAAGATCCGGTTGGCGAACGGGCTGTCGTCGGCCGGGCTGTAGCCGTACCGGGTGAGGACGGCGCAGATCTCCGCCTCGGGGAAGGTCCGGTGCAGGAACTCCACGGCCTCGGCGGCCGACTGGCCGGCGCCGACGACCGTGAACCGGCGGTGGCGCAGTTCCTCGCGGCGCTCGATCAGGTCGGGGGCGCGGAACAGCAGGTCCCGGGTGTGGATGACGCGGTCCCCGGCGGTCACGCCCTGCGGCAGCCGCGGCTTCAGGCCGGTGCCCACCGCGATGTTGCGCGCCGTTCGGACCTCGCGGTCCGCCGGGTCGGTGACCGACTCGGAGACCACCTCGACGTACTCCACGCGGCCGTCCGGGGAGGTCACCGGGTGCACGGCGGTGACCCGGCGGCCGTAGGCGGTGCGGTCGGCGAACTCGGCGGCGCACCACTCGAAGTAGTCGTGGAACTCCAGGCGGGTCGGGTAGAAGGACTTCTGGTTGATGAAGTCGGCCAGCCGCCCGCGCTCCTGGAGGTAGGTCAGGAAGGTGAAGCGGCTGCGGGGGTCCCGCATCGTCACGAGGTCCTTGAGGAAGGAGACCTGCATGGTCGCCCCCTCCAGCAGCATCCCGCGGTGCCAGCCGAACCGGGCCTGCTTCTCCAGGAAGCCGACCTTCAGGGCCTGCTGCGGGTCCCGCCGGTTGTGCTCGTCGACGGCGATGGCCAGAGCCAGGTTGGCGGGACCGAAGCCTATGCCGACCAGGTCGTCGGCGCCCTCGCCTCGGTCGATTGCGCCGTTCTCGCGCGACATGATCGATCCTTCCGTTGCTTCTTGCTTCTCGGCCCCGCCGGTGTCCGGTCGACCGCCGTGGCGGCCGTCCGTCACCCCCTCACCCATTTACATAGGTAAGGCTTACCTAACTTCTATCACTGGAAAGAGTGAGTCAAATCCGCGTCGTACCCGAACCAACCATCGCGACCTGCCGTCCTTCCACACCGGCCGCCGCATCCCGGCGCGGCCGCTGCGGAGCCGGCCGCGCGTCGGGCACCACCTCGGTGCCCACCGACGACCCGCCGAACGCCGACAGCACCCCGTGGCGGACCCGCCCGTCCAGGACGCGCGCACTGCCCACACCGGCCCGCACGGCCCGCAGGCAGCCCTCCATCTTCGGGACCATCCCACTGGCCAGACCCGGTAGGAGATCGGCCAGTTGGGAGGCCGTCAAGGAACGGACCACCTCCTGGGAACGCGGCCAGTCCCGGTAGAGGCCGGCCACATCGGTGAGCATCACCAGCAGCTCCGCGCCCAGGGCGGCGGCCACCGCGGCGGCGGCGGTGTCCGCGTTCACGTTGTAGACGTCGCCGTCCGCGCCGCGCGCGACCGGGGAGATGACCGGGACCCTGCCGTCCGCCAGCAGCGTGCGCACCATCGAGGGGTCGACGGCCGCGATGTCCCCCACCTGCCCGAGGTCCACCCGCTCGCCGTCCACGACCGCGTGGCGCCTGACGGCCGTCATCGTGTGGGCGTCCTCACCGGTCATGCCGACCGCGAAGGGGCCGTGGCGGTTCACCAGACCGACCAGCTCGCGCTGCACCTGACCGGCCAGCACCATCCGGACGACGTCCATCGCCTCCGGCGTGGTGACCCGCAGGCCGTTGGTGAAGTGCGACTTGATCCCGAGCCGCCCCAGGTGGGCACTGATCTGCGGACCGCCGCCGTGCACCACCACCGGCCGGACGCCCGCGTAGCGCAGCAGGACGACGTCCTGGGCGAAGGCCGCCTTGAGGCCCTCGTCCACCATGGCGTTCCCGCCGAACTTGATCACGACGATCTTGCCGCGGAACCGCTCCAGCCACGGCAGCGCCGCGAGGGGGCCACCCGTGTGCGAAGTTCCAGCAACCCCGGCGCGATGCGCGCGCCCGGCCAGGCCGTTCTCCACCGATCCCCCTGCACTCAGGATGCCCGCACCAGGACGTGCGGCATTCGCTCCCCTCCACTCCGAGACCCGCTTCGCGAGACCGGAGGGAGTGCGGTTCAGTCGTTCCAGAACCACTTAGGCAAGGGTAACCTTACATTTCTTCACCCTTCGCGTCACCATCCCGTGCGAACGTCGCCCCTCCGTACGAATCCGGGCGCGCCCGCAGGGGGCTGACCGAGCGCCGGAGGAGGCCCCGCCGGCGGACTCCTCGACGGAGCCGTCGCCGGCCCGGCCGGCCGCGGGCGTTCAGGGCCGCCAGTAGCCGAGGGCGTGCAACCGCCCCTTCGGGACGGCGAGTTCCCTGCGGGCGAACCGGGCGAGGGCGCGGGTGGTGACGGTGTCGCAGGCGATCCACACATAGGCGTCCACCGGGTCGCCGAGCAGATCGGGAAGGGCATCCCGGACATCGGCGACGAGCCTCGCCCCGCCGCCCTCGCGGGGCAGCCGGCGGACCTCGTGGCGGGCGGGCCGGATCCGCAGCGGCAGGCCGTCGTCACTGTCGTGCTGGGTCTCCAGCCAGACCGTGGCCGGCACCTCGGGCAGCGCGGCCAGTAGGGAGTTGAGCGCCGGGGCGCGTCAGGGCTGTGGACGCCTTGGTTCTTGCGCTGGGGGCCCGCGATGCCGCAGGCCAGGACCTGGTCGACGCCGCCATCCTTGACGCCTTGCCCATCCAGCCCTCCGGAGTCACGACGGTCCTGAACAAGGCCGGGTTGCTGGCGCCCGGTCTCGACCACGGGGTGGTCGTGCTGCCACACGCCCAGCGGGCCCGCTCTCAACCCCAGCCACGAAGCTGCGATCACTGCCTTTCGTGGGGCCGAAACCAAATGTGCGACG
The DNA here is from genome assembly GCF_042882445.1 of Kitasatospora sp. NPDC058218. NCBI lineage: Bacteria > Bacillati > Actinomycetota > Actinomycetes > Kitasatosporales > Streptomycetaceae > Kitasatospora > Kitasatospora sp. NPDC058218. Next base: position 16,083 of record NZ_JBHVWC010000116.1, read on the forward strand.
CCTGTAGGTACTGGCATGGCAAACACGCTGAACAGCAAGGATGTTGCGAACGGTGCGGTGCCGGGCCGCTTCCCCTGCAGAACGGTCGATGTCGCGACTGCACGAGCCATCGCCTGCGGCTGGGACCCGACACCGAGGCCAGCACCTGGCGACAGCTGCGGTTCGCCGGACCGGCCCTCCCGGCACGCCTCACCGCAAGTCACCCCGGCGACCAC
>NZ_JBHVWC010000117.1:0-16127 GCF_042882445.1 Kitasatospora sp. NPDC058218
TACGCGAGCCTGTTGGGTGGTCGTGAGTTCGAGGGTTACCAGGGCAGTGGCAGTGCGCCGAGCATCGCGTCGGGGCGGGTGTCGTACACGCTGGGTCTGGAGGGTCCGGCGGTGACGGTGGACACGGCGTGCTCGTCGTCGCTGGTGGCGATGCACCTGGCGGCGCAGGCTCTGCGTTCCGGTGAGTGCTCGCTGGCGGTGGCCGGCGGTGTGACGGTGATGTCCACGCCGAGCACCTTTGTGGAGTTCTCGCGTCAGGGTGGCTTGTCGGCCGATGGCCGGTGCCGTTCGTTCTCGGACACGGCGGAGGGTGTGGGCTGGGGCGAGGGTGTGGGCATGCTGGTGCTGGAGCGCCAGTCCGATGCTCGGCGTAACGGGCACCGGGTGTTGGCGGTGCTGCGCGGCAGTGCGGTGAACCAGGACGGTGCGTCGAACGGGTTGACGGCGCCGAACGGTCCGTCGCAGCAGCGGGTGATCCGCCAGGCGCTGGCCAGCGGCGGACTGTCGGCGGCCGACGTGGACGCGGTGGAGGGCCACGGGACGGGCACCACCCTCGGTGATCCGATCGAGGCACAGGCCATCCTCGCCACCTACGGACAGGACCGGCCCGAGGACCGGCCGGTCCGGTTGGGCTCCCTCAAGTCGAACATCGGTCACACGCAGGCTGCGGCGGGTGTGGCGGGTGTGATCAAGATGGTGATGGCGATGCGCCATGGCGTCCTGCCGAAGACGCTGCACGTGGACGAGCCGTCCTCGCATGTGGACTGGTCGGCGGGCGCTGTCGAGCTGCTGACGGAGGCGGTGGAGTGGCCGCGGGGAACAGGCCCGCGTCGGGCGGGTGTGTCCTCGTTCGGGATCAGTGGCACCAATGCGCACGTCGTCCTGGAGCAGGGCGAGCCGGCGGAACCACCGGCTACTGAGCCGCCGGTGGTGACGCCGGGTGTGGTCCCCTGGGTGTTGTCCGGGCGGACGGCGGCCGCGCTGCGTGCCCAGGCGGCGAGCCTGTTGTCCCACGTCCGGGAGCAGGGCGAGGTGTCCCCGCTGGACGTTGCCCTTTCGCTGGCGACCGAGCGCTCGGTGTTCAACCACCGTGCGGTGGTGCTGGCTTCGGATCGCACGGCGGCGCTGGCCGCGCTGGCGGCGGCTGGGCCCGCGGCCGGTGTGGTCGAGGGCTCGGTGGGTGCGGGCAAGCGCGCCTTCCTCTTCTCCGGCCAGGGATCACAACGCCTCGGCATGGGCCGGGAGTTGTACGGCCGCTTCCCGGTGTTCGCGGAGGCGTTCGACGCGGTCTGCGCGGAGCTGGGCGGGGTGCGGGAGGTGGTGTGGGGCGACGACGCGGAGCTGTTGGACCGGACGGTGCATGCCCAGGCCGCGCTGTTCGCGGTGGAGGTGGCGCTGTTCCGGCTGTTGGAGTCCTGGGGGGTGCGGCCGGACTTCGTGGCGGGTCATTCGATCGGCGAGGTCGCCGCGGCCCACGTGGCGGGGGTGTTCTCGCTGGCGGATGCCTGCACCCTGGTGGCGGCACGTGGCCGGCTGATGCAGGTGCTGCCGGAGGGCGGCGCGATGCTCGCCGTCCAGGCGGGCGAGGACGAAGTCCTGTCGCTGCTGGATGAGTTCGTCTCGGTCGCGGCGGTCAACGGCCCCGTGTCCCTCGTGGTCTCCGGCACGGAGGAGGCGGTGGAGCGGATCCGCTGCCACTTCGAGCAGCAGGGCCGCAGGACGAGCCGCCTGCGGGTGAGTCACGCCTTCCACTCGCCGCTGATGGACCCGATGCTCGAAGACTTCCGCCAGGTGGTCACGGGACTGCGGCTCAAGGCGCCCACCATCCCCGTCGTGTCCAACCTCACCGGCGGACTCGCCACGGGAGAGGAACTGTGCGAGCCGGAGTACTGGGTGCGCCACGTCCGCGAGGCGGTCCGCTTCGCCGACGGCGTGCGCACCCTGGCGGCCCAGGGCGTCACCCGCTTCGTGGAGGTGGGCCCGGACGGGGTGCTGTCCGCGATGGTCCGCGAGTCCGTCACCGAGGACGCCCTCACCGTCCCCGTCCTGCGCAGGGACCGGGACGAGGAGACGACGGCGGTCCAGGCGCTCGCCGCGCTCCACGTCCACGGTGTGACCGTCGACTGGACGGCCCTCCTGGCCGGCACCGGCGCCCGAAGCGTCGAACTGCCCACCTACGCCTTCCAACACCGGCACTACTGGCCCGCTGGTCCCGTGCTGCGCACAGGGGATGTCCGGTTCGCGGGCCTGCAGTCGCCCGAGCACCCGATGCTGGGCGCGGCTGCTGTTCTGGCGACCGACGAGGGCATCCTGCTCACCGGCCGCCTGTCGGTGCAGTCGCACCCGTGGCTGGCCGACCATGCTGTGCAGGGCGCGGTGCTGGTGCCGGGGACGGCGCTGCTGGAGCTGGCTCTGCGGGCCGGTGACGAGGTCGGCTGCGGGGCACTGGAGGAGCTGACGCTGGCCGCGCCGTTGGTGCTGCCCGAGCAGGGCGGCGTACGGCTCCAGGTGCGTGTCGGGGCGCCGGACGACGCCGGGCGGCGTGTGCTGAGCGTGCACTCACAGCCGGACGACCAGGACCAGACGCGCGCGGCGTGGGTCGAGCACGCCCGTGGTGTCCTGGCCGAGGGCACGGGTGGGCCACTGCCGTTCGACACCTCCGTCTGGCCGCCGCGCGGCGCCGGGTCGGTGGCGGTCGACGGCGCGTACGAGGGGTTCGCCGCGCAGGGATACCGGTACGGGCCGGTGTTCCAGGGGCTCCGCGCGGTCTGGCGGCGTGGCGACGAGGTGTTCGCCGAGGTGGTGCTGCCCGAGGGGGTGGATGGTGCGGGGTTCGGTCTGCACCCCGCGCTGCTGGACGCGGCGATGCACGCCGCGATCCTGGACAGCGGGAGCGGCGGGACCGTGGTCCCGTTCGCGTGGAACGAGGTGTCCCTCCATGCGGTGGGTGCGTCGGCGTTGCGGGTGCGGTTGACGCGTCTCGGCGACGGTGGTTTGTCGCTGGCGGTCGCCGACACGGCCGGCCGGCCGGTGCTGTCGGTCCGGTCCGTGACGGGGCGGCCGGTCACGGCTGAGCAGCTGGGCGCGGGCGAGAGTCTGTTCGGTGTCGAGTGGTCGGCGGTGTCGTCGGGTGCTGTGGCCGGGGTGTCGTGGTCGGGGTGGGAGGGGTTGTCGGACCAGGGTGCGGTGCCGGATGTGGTGATGCTGGATTGTGGGTCGTCGGGGTGGGTGGATGTGCCGTTCGGGGTGCGGGCGGTGGCGGGTCGGGTGTTGGGGGTGGTGCGGTCCTGGCTTTCGGAGGAGCGGTTCGCCGGTTCGCGGTTGGTGGTGGTGACGCGGGGGGCGGTGGCGGTCCGGGAGGGTGAGGGGCTGGATGTGGTGCAGGCTCCGGTGTGGGGTCTGGTGCGGTCGGCGCAGGCGGAGAATCCGGGGCGGTTCCTGCTGGTGGATCTGGAGGCGGGCGTCGATCCGGCGCTCGCGTTGGGGGCGGTGGCTTCGGGTGAGCCGGAGTCGGCGGTGCGTGGTGGCGAGGTGCTGGTCCCGCGCCTGGTCCGGCTGTCGGCCGAGGATTCCGGGGTGTCACTGGACGCCGAGGGTGCGGTGTTGATCACGGGTGGGACGGGCGGCCTCGGCGCCGTGGTGGCCCGGTATCTGGTGGTCGAGCGGGGTGTGCGGCATCTGGTGCTGACCAGCCGTCGTGGCCCGGACGCGCCGGGTGCGGCGGAGCTGGCGGCCGAGTTGCAAGGGCTGGGTGCCCAGGTGCGGATCGTGGCCTGCGATGTCTCGGACCGGGCGGCGCTGGCCGGTCTGGTCGGCGGGATCGTGGCCGAGCGGCCACTGACGGCGGTCGTGCACGCGGCCGGCATCGGCGACAACGCGCTGGTCGGCGCACTGACGCCCGAGCGCATCGACACCGTCCTTGCCCCGAAGGCGGATGCGGCCTGGTACCTGCACGAGCTGACCCGGGGCATGGACCTGGCGGCGTTCGTGCTGTTCTCGTCGGCCGGTGGTCTGGTGCTGACGGCGGGCCAGGGCAACTACGCGGCGGCGAACGTCTTCCTCGACGCGCTCGCCGTCCGGCGTCGTGCCGAGGGTCTGCCGGCCACCTCGATGGCCTTCGGCCTCTGGGAAGTCGGTGCGGGACTCGGCGAGCACCTCACCGAGGTCGACCGCAAGCGGATGGCGGCCCAGGGCGTTCCGGCGCTCAGGCACGAGGCGGGCCTGGCCCTGTTCGCGGCCGCGCTGCGCTCCGAGCGGGCCACCGTGGTGCCGATCCGCGTCGACACCGCCGCTCTGCGCACCCGCACCGACGACGTCCCCGCACTGCTGCGCGGCCTGGCACCGCGCCCCCGGCGCCTCGGCAACGCCCGCAGTGCCGCCTCGGCGGCCGTGCTGGAGCAGCAGCTTGCCGGCCTGAGCCGCGGCGAGCGGGAGCGTGAGGTGCTGCGGGTGGTGCGCGCCCAGGTCGCCGGTGTGCTGGGCCACGCCTCGGCCGAGGCGATCGAGCCGGAGCGGGCCTTCCAGGAGCTGGGCTTCGACTCCCTGGCGGCGACCGAACTGCGCAACCACCTCAACGCCCGCACCGGACTGCGCCTGCCGGCCACCCTCGCCTTCGACCACCCCAACGCCCGGGCGGTCGCCGACCACATCCTCGTCCTCCTCGGCGACGCCACCAACGAGGACGCCGCAACGGGCCGGCCCGAAACGCAGCGGGCGGACGAGGAGCCGATCGCGATCGTGAGCATGGCCTGCCGCTACCCGGGCGGCGTGACCTCCCCCGAGGAGCTGTGGCAGCTGCTGCTCGACGGCTCCGACACCGTGTCCGACCTGCCGACCGACCGCGGCTGGAACATCGAGGACCTCTACGACCCGGAGCCGGGCAAGGAGGGCCGGAGCTACACGCGCCGGGGAAGCTTCCTGCACGATGCGGCCGCGTTCGACCCCGGCTTCTTCGGCATCTCACCGCGTGAGGCGCTCTACATGGACCCGCAGCAGCGGCTCCTGCTCGAAACCTCGTGGGAGGCGGTGGAACGCGCCGGGATCGACCCGCAGTCGCTGCGCGGCAGCAGTACCGGTGTCTTCGCCGGTGTCATGTACCACGACTACGCGCTCAACGCGAACCCCTCCGGCACCAGCGGCGGCAGCGTCGTCTCCGGCCGGGTGTCCTACACGCTCGGCCTGGAGGGCCCGGCACTGACGGTGGACACGGCTTGTTCCTCCTCGCTGGTCGCGCTGCACCTCGCGGTGCAGGCGCTGCGTGCCGGGGAGTGCTCACTGGCGCTGGCCGGCGGTGTGACCGTGATGTCCACCCCCGGCATGTTCATCGAGTTCAGCCGCCAGCGCGGCCTGTCCGTCGACGGGCGGTGCAAGGCGTTCGCCGGCGCGGCGGACGGCGTGGGCTGGTCCGAGGGCGTCGGCGTGCTGCTGGTCGAGCGCCTGTCGGACGCGGTGCGCCACGGCCACCAGGTGCTCGCGGTGGTGCGCGGCACGGCCGTCAACCAGGACGGCGCGAGCAACGGGTTCGCGGCGCCCAACGGGCCTTCCCAGCAGCGGGTGATCCGGCAGGCACTGGCGAGCGCCGGACTGTCGGCCTCCGAGGTCGACGCGGTGGAGGCGCACGGCACGGGGACCACGCTGGGCGACCCGATCGAGGCGCAGGCGCTGCTGGCGACCTACGGCCGGGAGCGCGAGGTCGAGCGGCCGTTGTGGCTGGGCTCGGTGAAGTCGAACATCGGCCATGCGCAGGCGGCGGCGGGTGTGGCGGGTGTGATCAAGATGGTGATGGCGATGCGCCATGGCGTGTTGCCGCAGACGCTGCACGTGGACGAGCCCTCGGCGCACGTGGACTGGAGCGAGGGGGCCGTTGAACTGCTGACCGGGGCGCAGGAGTGGCCGGAGACCGGTCGGCCGCGCCGGGCCGGCGTGTCGGCGTTCGGGATCAGCGGCACCAACGCGCACGTCGTCCTTGAGCAGGGGCCGCAGCCGACCGCCCGCACGGTCGCGGAGGCCTCCGGCGCGGCGGTTCCGTGGCTGGTGTCCGCCGCGACGCCGGAGGCGCTGCCGGCGCAGGCCGGGCGGTTGCTCGCCTTCGTGGAGTCCCGTCCGGAGCTGGAACCGCTGGAGGTGGCCTGCTCGCTGGCGACCACCCGGGCAGCACTGGAACGGCGCGTGGTGGTGGTCGGCAGCGACCGCGCCGAACTGCTGGCCGGACTTCGTGCCCTGACCGAGGGCGGGACCCTGCCCGGAGTCTTCACCGGGTCCGCACGGAGCGCCGGCCGGACGGCGTTCCTCTTCTCCGGCCAGGGATCACAACGCCTCGGCATGGGCCGGGAGTTGTCTGCCCGCTTCCCGGTGTTCGCGGAGGCGTTCGACGCGGTCTGCGCGGAGCTGGGCGGGGTGCGGGAGGTGGTGTGGGGCGACGACGCGGAGCTTTTGAACCGGACGGTGCATGCCCAGGCCGCGCTGTTCGCGGTGGAGGTGGCGCTGTTCCGGCTGCTCGAATCCTGGGGGGTGCGGCCGGACTTCGTGGCCGGTCACTCGATCGGCGAGGTCGCCGCGGCCCACGTGACGGGGGTGCTCTCGCTGGCGGATGCCTGCACCCTGGTGGCGGCACGTGGCCGGCTGATGCAGGCGCTGCCGGAGGGCGGCGCGATGCTCGCGGTGCAGGCCACGGAGGACGAAGTCCTTTCGCTGCTGGATGAGTTCGTCTCGGTCGCGGCGGTCAACGGCCCCGTGTCCCTCGTGGTCTCCGGCACGGAGGAGGCGGTGGAGCGGATCCGCTGCCACTTCGAGCAGCAGGGCCGCAGGACGAGCCGCCTGCGGGTGAGTCACGCGTTCCACTCGCCGCTGATGGACCCGATGCTCGAAGAGTTCCGCCAGGTGGTGACGGGACTGCGGTTCAAGGCGCCCACCATCCCCGTCGTGTCCAACCTCACCGGCGGACTCGCCACGGGTGAGGAACTGTGCGAGCCGGAGTACTGGGTGCGCCACGTCCGCGAGGCGGTCCGCTTCGCCGACGGCGTGCGCACCCTGGCGGCCCTGGGCGTCACCCGCTTCGTCGAGCTCGGGCCCGATGCCGTCCTCACGGGGATGGCTCAGGACTGCCTGGTGGGCGAGGCGGCCCGGACACAGCTGGTCCCGCTGCTGCGCGCGGGCCGGGACGAGGTGTCGACGCTGGCGGCGGCGACGGGCCGGTTGCACACGTCCGGCGTGCCGGTCCACTGGCAGGCCTTCTTCGCCGGCACCGGGGCGGAACGAGTCGACCTGCCCACCTATGCGTTCCAGCGGCAGCGGTTCTGGCTCGGAGCCACGAGCCCGCTCGCCGATCTGAGCGCGGCCGGCGTGGGTTCGGCGGACCACCCGCTGCTCGGCGCGGCCGTGGAACTGGTCGACCCGGCCGGGTTCCTGTTCACCGGACGGGTGTCCCTGGAGTCGCACCCGTGGTTGGCCGACCACACGGTCTTCGACCGCGTGCTGGTGCCCGGCACGGGCCTGGTCGAGCTGGCCCTGCGGGCGGGCGCCGAGGTCGGCTGCGGGGCACTGGAGGAGCTGACGCTGGCCGCGCCGTTGGTCCTGCCCGAGCAGGGCGGTGTGCAGCTCCAGGTACGGGTCGGTGAGCCCGACGAGTCCGGTCGGCGGTCGGTCACCGTGCACTCCCGTCGGCAGGACGAGCCGGAGCACGGCTGGACCGGACACGCCTCGGGCTTCCTGACGACGACCTCGCACGGCCCCGCCGGGGCGTTCGAGCTGAGCGAGTGGCCGCCGACCGGGGCCGAGGCGGTGTCCACCGACGGGGCCTACGAAGGGTTCGCGGACGCCGGGTTCGGTTACGGGACGGTGTTCCAGGGTCTCCAGGCTGCTTGGCGGCGTGGCGACGAGCTGTTCGCCGAGGTGGTGTTGCCCGAGGGGGTGGACGGTGCGGGGTTCGGTCTGCACCCCGCGCTGCTGGACGCGGCGATGCATGCCGCGATCCTCACCGGCACAGGCGAGTTGGAGATCCCGTTCGCGTGGAACGAGGTGTCCCTCCACGCGGTGGGTGCGTCGGCGTTGCGGGTGCGGCTGACGCGTCTAAGTGACGGTGGCCTGTCGCTCGCCCTCGCAGACGTGTCGGGTCGGCCGGTCATGTCGGTCGGGTCGATGGTGGGCCGCCCGGTGTCGGCCGAGCAGTTGGGCGTGGCTTCCGGCGAGAGTCTGTTCGGTGTCGAGTGGTCGGCGGTGTCGTCGGGTGCTGTGGCCGGGGTGTCGTGGTCGGGGTGGGAGGGGTTGTCGGAGTCCGGTGGGGTGCCGGATGTGGTGGTGCTGGATTGTGGGTCGTCGGGGTGGGTGGATGTGCCGTTCGGGGTGCGGGCGGTGGCGGGTCGGGTGTTGGGGGTGGTGCGGTCCTGGCTTTCGGAGGAGCGGTTCGCCGGTTCGCGGTTGGTGGTGGTGACGCGGGGGGCGGTGGCGGTCCGGGAGGGTGAGGGGCTGGATGTGGTGCAGGCTCCGGTGTGGGGTCTGGTGCGGTCGGCGCAGGCGGAGAATCCGGGGCGGTTCCTGTTGGTGGACCTGGAGGCGGGCGTCGATCCGGCGCTCGCGCTGGGGGCGGTGGCTTCGGGTGAGCCGGAGTCGGCGGTGCGTGGCGGCGAGGTGCTGGTCCCGCGCCTGGTCCGGCTGCCGGCCGAGGATTCCGGGGTGTCGCTGGACGCCGAGGGCACGGTGTTGATCACGGGTGGGACGGGCGGCCTCGGCGCCGTGGTGGCCCGGTATCTGGTGGTCGAGCGGGGTGTGCGGTATCTGGTGCTGACCAGCCGTCGTGGCCCGGACGCGCCGGGTGCGGCGGAGCTGGCGGCCGAGTTGCAAGGGCTGGGTGCCCAGGTGCGGATCGTGGCCTGCGATGTCTCGGACCGGGCGGCGCTGGCCGGTCTGGTCGGCGGGATCGTGGCCGAGCGGCCCCTGACGGCGGTCGTGCACGCGGCCGGCATCGGCGACAGCGCGCTGATGAGCTCGCTCACCCGGGGACAACTGGATGCCGTGCTGGCCCCGAAGGCGGATGCGGCCTGGTATCTGCACGAGCTGACCCGGGGCATGGACCTGGCGGCGTTCGTGCTGTTCTCGTCGGCCGGTGGTCTGGTGCTGACGGCGGGCCAGGGCAACTACGCGGCGGCGAACGTCTTCCTGGACGCGCTCGCCGTCCGGCGTCGTGCCGAGGGCCTGCCGGCCACCTCGATGGCCTTCGGCCTCTGGGAAGTCGGTGCGGGACTCGGCGAGCACCTCACCGAGGTCGACCGCAAGCGGATGGCGGCCCAGGGCGTTCCGGCGCTCAGGCACGAGGCGGGCCTGGCCCTGTTCGCGGCCGCGCTGCGCTCCGAGCGGGCCACCGTGGTGCCGATCCGCGTCGACACCGCCGCTCTGCGCACCCGCACCGACGACGTCCCCGCACTGCTGCGCGGCCTGGCACCGACGGTGCGCCGCGCGGCGCAGGCCGACTCGTCCGCACCCGCCACCTCGCTGGGCGAGCGCCTCGCGGGCCTGAGCGGCGGCGAGCGGGAGCGTGAGGTGCTGCGGGTGGTGCGCGCCCAGGTCGCCGGTGTGCTGGGCCACGCCTCGGCCGAGGCGATCGAGCCGGAGCGGGCCTTCCAGGAGCTGGGCTTCGACTCCCTGGCGGCGACCGAACTGCGCAACCACCTCAACGCCCGCACCGGACTGCGCCTGCCGGCCACCCTCGCCTTCGACCACCCCAACGCCCGGGCGGTCGCCGACCACATCCTCGCCCTCCTCGGCGAGGGCGACGGCGACGGCGACGGCGACGGTGAGGACGAGGTCCGCTCGGCGCTCCGGTCGATCCCGACGAGTCGGCTTCGCGACGCGGGGCTGATCGACAGCCTGCTGGAGCTGGCGGAGGTCCGACCCGCGGCCCTCGCGGAAGCCGGGAACGACGAGGCCGACCGCCCGGCGCGTGGCCAGGAGGAGGGCGACCAGGACGCCGCCGAGCTGAGCGCCGTGCGCGAGGAGGTCGCCCGGCTGCGCGTGCACAACCGTCGACTCTCCGCCACCCGGCACGAGCCGATCGCCATCGTCGGGATGTCCTGCCGCTACCCCGGCGGTGTGAGCAGCCCGGAGGAGCTGTGGCAGCTGGTGGCATCCGGCGGTGACGGGATCTCCGGGTTCCCGGCCGACCGCGGCTGGGACCTCGCCCCGGTGCGCGATCCCCGCGGCGACGGTCCGGCCGGCCAGCACACCCGCGAGGGCGGCTTCCTGGACGGCGCGGCAGCGTTCGACCCGGGCTTCTTCGGGATCTCCCCGCGCGAGGCGCTGGCCATGGACCCGCAGCAGCGGCTGACCCTCGAACTGTCCTGGGAGGCGCTGGAACGGGCGGGGATCGACCCCACCTCACTGCGGGGCTCGCGCACCGGGGTGTTCGCCGGTGTGATGTACCACGACTACCCGGGCAGCGACGGCAACGGCAGCGTGGTCTCGGGCCGGGTGTCCTACAAGCTCGGCCTCGAAGGGCCGGCCGTCTCGGTGGACACGGCCTGTTCCTCCTCGCTGGTCGCGCTGCACCTCGCGGTGCAGGCCCTGCGCCAGGGGGAGTGCTCGCTCGCCGTCACCGGCGGCGTCACCGTGATGGCCACCCCGGGAGTCTTCGCCGAGTTCGGCCGACAGGGGGCGCTCGCCTCCGACGGCCGGTGCAAGTCCTTCGCCACCGCCGCCGACGGCACCGGATTCGCCGAGGGCGCGGGCTTCCTGGTGGTCGAGCGCCTGTCGGACGCGGTGCGCAACGGCCACCCCGTGCTGGCCCTGGTCCGCGGCTCGGCGGTCAACCAGGACGGCGCGAGCAACGGCCTCACCGCGCCGAACGGCCCGTCCCAGCGTCGGGTGATCCGCCAGGCCCTGGCCAACGCCCGGCTGGCCGCCGATCAGATCGACGCGGTGGAGGCGCACGGCACGGGGACCAGGCTCGGTGATCCGATCGAGGCACAGGCACTGCTGGCGACCTACGGCCGCAACCGGCCGGCCGGCCACCCGCTGTGGCTGGGCTCGGTGAAGTCGAACATCGGTCACACCCAGGCGGCCGCCGGTGTGGCCGGTGTGATCAAGATGGTGATGGCGATGCGCCACGGGGTGCTGCCGTCCACGCTCCACGTGGACGAACCGACCCGCCAGGTCGACTGGTCCGTCGGCGCGGTCCGGCTGCTGACCGAGAGCAGGGAGTGGAGCGCGGCCGACCGTCCGCGCCGCGCGGGTGTGTCGTCGTTCGGGATCAGCGGGACCAACGCGCACGTGCTGGTGGAGGAGGCACCGGCGCCCGTGCCGGCCGCCTCAGGCCCGTCCGCGCCGACGGTCGCGGCCCCGCCGGCGCCCTGCGTGGTGACGGCAGCGACACCGGAGGCCCTGCGGGCGCAGGCCGAGCGGCTGCTCGCACTGGTCACCCGTGAGCCCGGTCTCCGTCCGGCCGACCTCGCGTACTCGCTGGCCACGACGAGGGCCGTGCTGGACCACGGCGCGGTGGTTCTCGCCGCCGACCGGGACGAGCTGGTCACCGGGCTCGGCGCGCTGGCGCGCGGGGAGTCGCCCACGGCGACCCGGTCGGCGGGACTCCTGGCCTTCCTGTTCTCGGGGCAGGGGTCGCAACGGCTGGGTATGGGGCGGGAGTTGTACGGCCGGTTCCCGGTGTTCGCGGAGGCGTTCGACGCGGTCTGTGCGGAGCTGGGCTTCAAGTCGGTGCGGGAGGTGGTGTGGGGCGAGGACGCAGAGCTGTTGAACCGGACGGTGCATGCCCAGGCCGCGCTGTTCGCGGTGGAGGTGGCGCTGTTCCGACTGTTGGAGTCCTGGGGGGTGCGGCCGGACTTCGTGGCGGGTCACTCGATCGGCGAGGTCGCCGCGGCCCATGTGGCGGGGGTGTTCTCGCTGGCGGATGCCTGTGCTCTGGTGTCGGCGCGGGGTCGGTTGATGCAGGCGCTGCCGGAGGGCGGTGCGATGCTCGCCGTGCAGGCGGGCGAGGGCGAAGTCCTGGCGCTGCTGGACGAGTTGGTCTCGATCGCGGCGGTCAACGGCCCCACGTCCCTCGTGGTCTCCGGTACCGAGGAGGCGGTGGAGCGGATCCGCGGCCACTTCGAGCAGCAGGGTCGCAAGGCGACGCGGTTGCGGGTCTCGCATGCCTTCCACTCGCCGTTGATGGATCCGATGCTCGACGAGTTTCGCCAGGTGGTGACGGGACTGCGGTTCAGCGCGCCCACGCTGCCGGTGGTGTCCAATCTGACGGGTGGCCTGGCCACGGGTGAGGAGTTGTGCTCGCCGGAGTACTGGGTGCGCCACGTCCGGGAGGCGGTCCGCTTCGCCGACGGTGTGCGCACCCTGGCGGCCCAGGGCGTCACCCGCTTCGTCGAGCTCGGCCCGGACGGGGTGCTGTCCGCGATGGTCCGCGAGTCCGTCACCGAGGACGCCCTCATCGTCCCCGTGCTGCGCAGGGACCGCGGCGAGGAGACGACCGTGCTGCGCGCGCTGGCGGAGTTGCATGTGCGCGGGGTGAAGCTCGACTGGTCGGAGCCCCTGGCCGGCACCGGGGCGCGACGCGTCGACCTGCCCACCTACGCGTTCCAGCACCGGCGGTTCTGGCCCTCGGTGATGACCTTCGCCGGCAGTGCCGAGTCGGTCGGGCTGAAGTCGCTGGAGCACCCGGTGCTGTCGGGCGCGGTGGAGTTGGCGGGTTCGGCCGGGCTCGTGTTCACCGGCCGCCTGTCGCTGCAGTCGCACCCGTGGCTGGCGGAGCACGCGGTCCTGGGTTCGGTCCTGGTCCCGGGTGCCGCGCTGCTGGAACTCGCCGTGCGGGCGGGTGACGAGGTCGGCTGCGATCTGGTCGAGGAGTTGACGCTGGCCGCGCCACTGGTGCTGGTCGGTCCGGGCGGCGATGTGCGGGTGCAGGTGTGGGTGGGCGAGCCGGACGAGTCGGGTAGGCGTTCGCTGAGCGTGCACTCCCGTCCCGCCGGTGACGACGGGGCGATGTGGACGCTGAACGCCAGTGGGGTGTTGGGCGCGGGTGCGGTGCCGGCGGTGTTCGACGCGGCGGTGTGGCCGCCGGTGGGCGCCGAGTCGTTGGACGTGACGGGTGTCTACGACAGGTTCGCGGAGGCCGGGTTCGACTACGGTCCGACGTTCCAGGGTCTCAGGGCGGCCTGGCGAATCGGCGACGACCTGTTCGCCGAAGTCGCGCTCCCCGAGGGCGTGGACCCCAGGGCGTTCGGCCTGCATCCGGCTCTGCTGGACGCTTGCCTGCACGCCTCGGCGTGCGTCGAAGGCGAGGCGCGGGGGCGGGGTGGTGTGCCGTTCGCGTGGTCGGGTGTGTCGTTGCACGCTTCGGGTGCGTCGGTGGTGCGGGTGCGGCTGACCCGGACCGGTGAGGATTCGGTGTCGCTGGCGGTTGCGGACGCTTCGGGTGCGCCGGTTGTCTCGGTGGAGTCGTTGGCGGTCCGGCCGGTCAGTGCCGCGCAGTTGGGCGGGGTGGGGGCGGTTGCCCGGGACGCGTTGTTCCGGGTGGACTGGGTGCCGGTGGCGGTCGGGGAGCCGACTTCGTTCGTGACGGTCGGTCAGGACATTGATCTGGCGTCGTTGGTGGATGTGCCGGGCGCGGTGGTGGTCGAGTTGGCCCCGGAGTCGTTCGATGGTGTGCCCGGGTCCGTGCACGCGGTGACGTCGTGGGTGTTGGGTCTGGTGCAGTCGTGGTTGGTGGAGGGGCGGTTTGCGGCGTCGCGGTTGGTGTTCGTGACGCGTGGTGCGGTGTCGGGTGTGGACCTGGCGGGCGCTGCGGTGTGGGGGTTGGTGCGGTCGGCGTTGGCGGAGAATCCGGGTCGGTTCGGTCTGGTGGATCTGGAGGGTGGGGGTGAACTGCCCCCGGGTGCCTTGGTGTCGGACGAGCCGCAGGTGTTGGTGCGTCGTGGTGAGGTCTTGGCGGCGCGGCTGGCCCGGGTGCCGACTCAGGACGCGCTGACCGTGCCGGAGTGGGGCGGCGACGGTACGGTCCTGGTGACGGGCGGTACGGGTGGGCTGGGCAGGGTGGTGGCTCGGCATCTGGTGGTCGAGCATGGTGTGCGGAGTCTGTTGTTGGTGAGCCGTCGTGGTGCGGAGGCCGAGGGCGCGGCAGAGTTGGTGGCCGAGTTGGCGGCGCTGGGGGCCGAGGCGGTCGTGGAGGCCTGTGATGTCGCGGATCGTGCGGCGGTGGACGCGCTGGTCGCCCGTCATCCGGTCGGTGCGGTGGTGCATGCGGCGGGTGTGCTGGATGACGGGGTGGTCGGTTCGCTGACGCCGGAGCGGCTGGCGGCGGTGTTGCGGCCGAAGGTGGACGCGGCCTGGAATCTGCACGAGGCGACGAAGGACTTGGAGCTGTCGGCTTTCGTGGTCTTCTCCTCGGTGGCGGGGACGTTCGGCAGTGCGGGGCAGGCCAACTACGCGGCCGGTAACGCGTTTCTGGACGCGTTGGCACGGCATCGCCGCGCCGCTGGGCTGCCGGGGGTGTCGTTGGCATGGGGTCCGTGGACCCAGGACGGTGGCATGACCGGTGCCCTCGGCGACGCCGACATCGAGCGGATGACGCGCGCCGGAATGCCGCCGCTCTTGCCGGAGCAGGCCCTGGCGCTCTTCGACGCGGCCACGTCCCACGAGGAACCGAGCGTCCTCCCGGTTCGCCTGGACCTGGCGGCTCTGCGCGCGCGGGGTGAGGTGCCCGCGTTCCTGCGTGGTCTGGTTCGGGTGCCGGTGCGTCGAAGCGCGACGAGCGGGGCAGCGGCCGAGCTGGTCGGGCGGTTGTCCGGTCTGGGGGCGGACCAGCGCCGTGAGGCGCTGCTCGACGTGGTGCGTGCGCAGATCGCGCTGGTGCTGGGCCATGTCGGCGTGGCCGAGGTGGAGGCGACGAAGGCGTTCCAGGATCTCGGATTCGACTCGCTGACCGCAGTGGAACTCCGCAACCGGCTAGCGGCGGTGACGGGCCTTCGGCTGCCGGCGACGGTGGTGTTCGACTACCCGTCGGCGGAGGCGTTGGTCCGGTTCCTGATGGCGGAGCTGCTCGGTGGCGAGGCCGAAGCGGACGTCCCGCCGAGTGTGCTGCCGTCGGTGGTGGACGATCCGGTGGTGATCGTGGGGATGGCGTGCCGTTTCCCGGGTGGGGTGCGGTCGCCGGAGGGCCTGTGGCGGTTGGTGTCGGAGGGTGTCGACGCGATCTCCGGCTTCCCGACGAATCGTGGGTGGGACGTGGAGTCGCTCTTCGATTCCGATCCGGATCACCTCGGTACGTCGTACACGCGGTCGGGCGGTTTCCTGTACGAGGCGGGTGAGTTCGATGCCGAGTTCTTCGGGATGAGTCCGCGTGAGGCGTTGGCGACGGATGCGCAGCAGCGGTTGCTGTTGGAGACGTCGTGGGAGGCGTTCGAGCACGCGGGACTTGACGCGGCCTCGCTGCGCGGCAGCCGGACGGGTGTCTTCGCCGGTGTGATGTACAGCGATTACGCGAGCCTGTTGGGTGGTCGTGAGTTCGAGGGTTACCAGGGCAGTGGCAGTGCGCCGAGCATCGCGTCGGGGCGGGTGTCGTACACGCTGGGACTGGAAGGCCCCGCGGTGACGGTGGACACGGCGTGCTCGTCGTCGCTGGTGGCGATGCACCTGGCGGCGCAGGCACTGCGTTCCGGTGAGTGCTCGCTGGCGGTGGCCGGCGGGGTGACGGTGATGTCCACCCCGACGACGTTCGTCGAGTTCTCCCGGCAGCGCGGCCTTGCGGCGGACGGCCGGAGCAAGGCCTTCGCCGATGCCGCAGATGGTGTGGGCTGGGGCGAGGGTGTGGGCATGCTGGTGCTGGAGCGCCAGTCGGACGCTCGGCGCAACGGGCACCGGGTATTGGCGGTGCTGCGCGGCAGTGCGGTGAACCAGGATGGTGCGTCGAACGGGTTGACGGCGCCGAACGGTCCGTCGCAGCAGCGGGTGATCCGGCAGGCGCTGGCCAGCGGCGGACTGTCGGCGGCCGACGTGGACGCGGTGGAGGCGCACGGCACCGGAACGACGCTGGGTGATCCGATCGAGGCGCAGGCACTGCTGGCGACCTACGGTCGGGAGCGCGGGTCCGGCCACCCGCTGTGGCTGGGCTCGGTGAAGTCGAACATCGGTCA
>NZ_JBHVWC010000118.1:0-15904 GCF_042882445.1 Kitasatospora sp. NPDC058218
GCCCGGGCCCGGAACGACGAACGGGTCGGCTGCGGTGCCCACCGGTGCCGGGTCGGGGTGTCGGGCCGGGGTGGATGGCGTCGGAGTGACGGGAGGGCGGCCGCTGGGGTGACGACGGGCCACCGGAGTGTCGCACCGTCAGAATTCCGACATTGCGGGCATGGTGTTTCACGTGAAACGTCGCTCCCTGCTTTCCGGAATCCTTGGCCGCAGCCGGGCGGCGACTGTTGCCGCTCCGGTTTCACGTGAAACACTGACCCCCATGCAGGACTCGGAGACCATCGACCAGATCGATGACACGCCCATCGCGCGTGCCGCCCAGGCTGCGGTGCAGGCGATCGGCCGAGCGGGCGAGGGGCTTCCCCGGCCCGCCGCCACCCGGGTGATCGTGGTCGCCAACCAGAAGGGCGGGGTGGGCAAGACCACCAGCACCGTCAACATGGCCGCCTCGCTCGCCATGCACGGACTGCGCGTGCTGGTGGTGGACCTCGACCCGCAGGGCAACGCCTCCACGGCGCTCGGCATCGACCACCACGCCGAGGTGCCGTCGATCTACGACGTCCTGGTGGAGGGCAAGCCGCTCGCCGACGTGGTGCAGCCGGTGGTGGACGTCGAGGGACTCTTCTGCGTCCCCGCCACCATCGACCTGGCCGGTGCGGAGATCGAACTGGTCTCCCTGGTCGCCCGCGAGAGCCGGCTGCAGCGCGCCATCGCCGCCTACGAGCAGCCGCTGGACTACATCCTGATCGACTGCCCGCCCTCGCTCGGCCTGTTGACGGTCAACGCCCTGGTCGCCGGCCAGGAGGTGCTGATCCCGATCCAGTGCGAGTACTACGCGCTGGAGGGCCTCGGGCAGCTGCTGCGCAACGTCGAGCTGGTCCGCGCGCACCTCAACCCCACGCTGCACGTCTCCACCATCCTGCTCACCATGTACGACGCCCGGACCAGGCTGGCCGCCCAGGTGGCGGAGGAGGTCCGGACGCACTTCCAGCAGGAGGTGCTGCACACCGCGATCCCGCGCTCGGTCCGGATCTCGGAGGCTCCCAGCTACGGTCAGACGGTGCTCACCTACGACCCGGGCTCGACCGGTGCGCTCTCCTACCTGGAGGCCGCCCGGGAGCTGGCGATGCGGGCGCAGGGTGTCGGCGGCGGACCGGTGGTCGGGCAGCAGCGCGCCGGGCAGCAGCAGGGCAGCGAGCCGGGGCAGCACGCCCCGGTGGCACAGCACGGTACGACGGAGGGCAATCGGTGAGTGGTCGCAGGGGTCTGGGACGAGGACTCGGGGCGCTGATCCCGGCTGCCACGCCGGCGTCCGGCGGGGCGGCGGCACAGCCCGCGGCGGCCTCGCCCGCGCCGGCCCCGGTGGTGTCCGCCGGGACGGTGTCGCCGGTCGCGGTGCCGGTGCTGCCGACCGGTCGCGGCACGGTGGCGGCGAAGGCCGCCGCCGAGAGCCTGCGGGAGCTGGCCGAGCGGGAGCAGGCCGAGGCCGCCGGACCGGTCCTCGCCCAGGTGGACGGCGCCCGCTTCGCCGAGCTGCCGCTGGACTCGATCACGCCGAACCCGCGCCAGCCGCGCGAGGTCTTCGACGAGGACAAGCTGGCCGAGCTGGTCGCCTCGATCAAGGAGGTGGGCCTGCTCCAGCCGGTCGTGGTGCGCCAGGTCGCGCCCGAGCGCTTCGAGCTCATCATGGGCGAGCGGCGCTGGCGGGCCTCCCGGGAGGCGGGGCTGGAGCAGATCCCGGCGATCATCCGGGCCACCGAGGACGACAAGCTGCTCCTGGACGCCCTGCTGGAGAACCTGCACCGGGCCGAGCTGAACGCGCTGGAGGAGGCGGCCGCCTACGACCAGCTGCTGCGGGACTTCTCCTGCACCCACGACGAGCTGGCGGACCGGATCGGCCGCTCGCGCTCGCACGTCTCCAACACCCTGCGGCTGCTGAAGCTCTCGCCGGGGGTCCAGCGCAGGGTGGCGGCCGGGACGCTGACGGCCGGGCACGCCCGGGCCCTGCTCGGGGTGCCGGACGGTGAGCGCCAGGAGCAGTTGGCCAAGCGGATCATCGCGGAAGGCCTCTCGGTGCGGACCACCGAGGAGATCGTCTCGGTGATGGACCGTGAGGAGAAGCCGCAGCGGCCGACCGGGCCGAAGGCGGGCAAGCTGCTCTCGCCGGCCTTCAACGACCTGGCGAGCCGGCTGTCGGACCGCTTCGACACCCGGGTCAAGGTCGAGGTCTCGCAGCGCGGCGGCAAGCTGGGCAAGGGCAAGGTCGTCCTGGAGTTCGGCTCGGTGGAGGACCTGAACCGGATCCTGGACAGCCTCGCCCCGGGCGAGGACGGGTTGCGGCTGTCGCAGGGCTGAGCGGGGCCGAGGACGGATCTCGACGGGTGCATGTTCCACGTGAGCGGCTGTTTCACGTGAAACATGCACCCATCGGCGTTCGGGGGGAATGCTCGACTGTGGAGTGGACGAGGAGGTGCGGGGCATGGGACGCCGGATCGTTCCGCTGACGCTGGACAACCTCGAGGACCTGCCGACGACCTGCCGCTCCTGCGTGTTCTGGGAGCTGGACCCGGTCACCGGTCGGGCGGCGGTCGAGTCCGGGAAGCCGGAGCTGGAGAAGGAGGGGTGGATCTCCGCCGTACTGCTGGAGTGGGGCTCCTGCGGCCGGGTCGTCTACGTGGACGACAACCCCGCGGGCTTCGTGCTCTACGCCCCGCCGGCGTACGTACCGCGGTCGCAGTCCTTCCCGACCAGTCCGGTCTCGCCGGACGCCGTCCAGCTGATGATCAGCCGGGTGCTCCCCGGGTACCAGCGGCAGGGGATCGGCCGGGTGCTTGTGCAGACGGTGGCCAAGGATCTGATGGGGCGCGGGGTCCGGGCGATCGAGGCGTTCGGCGCGGTCGGGCGGCAGCCGACGAGCTGTGTCCTCCCGGCCGATCACCTGCTGGCGGTCGGCTTCAAGACGGTCCGGCCGCACCACCGCTACCCGCGGCTGCGGCTGGAGGCGCGGACCACGCTCTCCTGGCGCGGCGACGTGGAGGGCGCGCTGGAGCGTCTGCTGGGCGGAGCCCGGAAGGAGCCGGCCCTGCGGCCCTTCTGAGCGGGCCCGCCCGGGGAGCCGGGAACGAGAACGGCGGCGCCCCCCGGGTGGGGGAGCGCCGCCGTTCTCGTCGGTCGGCCGAAGCCTGGACCGGTCGGGCCGCGACCTAGATGAAGTCGGCCAGCTCGCGCAGCAGCGCGGCCTTCGGACGGGCGCCGGTGATCGACTTCACCGGCTCGCCGCCCTTGTAGACGATCAGCGTCGGGATCGAGATGACGTTGTACTGGGCAGCGGTCTGCTGGTTGGCATCGACGTCGAGCTTGGCGATGGTCAGCTTGTCGGAGTGCTCGGCCGCGATCTCCTCCAGGATCGGGGCGACCTGGCGGCACGGGCCGCACCAGGTGGCCCAGAAGTCCACGAGGACGGGCTTGTCGCTGTCCAGGACGTCAGCCTTGAACGTCGCATCGGTGACGGTGGTGGTGGCGCCGGCCACGGGAACTCCTAGGGGTGGTACGGAGGGGGTGCTGCCAGGAGAACAACGGGCGGGCCCGTTCTGTTTCTGCCCGGCCGGGGTGGGGGTGTTTCACGTGGAACACCCCCACCGGGGATCGGTCGGTGGGGCGGGGGTCAGACCGCCACGGTGGCGGCCTGGGCCTCCAGGTCGGCCAGCGAGGCCAGGTAGCGCTCGGCGTCCAGTGCGGCGGAGCAGCCGGTGCCGGAGGCGGTGATGGCCTGGCGGTAGGTGTGGTCGACGACGTCGCCGGCGCCGAAGACACCGGGGATGTTGGTCCGGGTCGAGGGGGCGTCGACCTTCAGGTAGCCCTCGGCGTCCAGCTCCAGCTGGCCCTTGAAGAGCTCGGTGCGCGGGTCGTGGCCGATGGCGATGAACAGGCCGGTGACGGGCAGCTCGCGGGTCTCGCCGGTGGTGGTGTCCCGCAGGGTGACGCCGCTCAGCTTCGGGTCCCCGTGGATCGCCTCGACGGCGCTGTCCCACTCGAAGCGGATCTTCTCGTCGGCGAACGCGCGCTCCTGCATCGCCTTGGAGGCGCGCAGGGCGTCCCGGCGGTGGATGATCGTGACGCTGCGGGCGAAGCGGGAGAGGA
The DNA here is from genome assembly GCF_042882445.1 of Kitasatospora sp. NPDC058218. Classification (NCBI taxonomy): domain Bacteria; kingdom Bacillati; phylum Actinomycetota; class Actinomycetes; order Kitasatosporales; family Streptomycetaceae; genus Kitasatospora; species Kitasatospora sp. NPDC058218. The sequence goes on from NZ_JBHVWC010000118.1 coordinate 4,141, forward strand.
AGGTGGCCTCCTCCAGGGCGGTGTCGCCGCCGCCGACCACGGCGATGTCCTGGTCGCGGAAGAAGAAGCCGTCGCAGGTGGCGCACCACGAGACGCCGCGCCCGGAGAGCTTGTCCTCGTTCGGCAGGTTCAGCTTGCGGTGCTGCGAGCCGGTGGTGACGATCACGGCGCGGGCCCGGTGGACGTTGCCCTCGGAGTCCGTCACGGTCTTGATGTCGCCGGTGAGGTCGACGGCGACGATGTCGTCCGGAATCAGCTCGGCGCCGAAGCGCTCGGCCTGCGCCCGCATGTTGTCCATCAGCTCGGGGCCCATGATGCCGTCCCGGAAGCCGGGGAAGTTCTCGACCTCGGTGGTGTTCATCAGCGCGCCACCGGCGGTGACGGCGCCCTCGAAGACGAGGGGCTTGAGGGCGGCACGGGCGGTGTAGAGCGCAGCCGTGTAGCCGGCCGGGCCGGAACCGATGATGATCACGTTACGGACGTCGCTCACTGCATCTCCTGGTTCGCATCGCGACCCGCGCTAGGGCGGGGAGGGCGGTCCTGCTCCGCCGCCCGGGACAACGACTGACCAGTCTCTCGCATTCCCAGGCCGATCGGCACCAGGCGCCCGCAGTGTGGGAGCGTCGGGCCGCGCCGGGCGTGGATCGCACGGGAACGGTGCGGGCGCGGCGGGCGGTCGGGCGAAACGGCCGGCCCCGGGGGAAGGCGCTCGGCGGGTCACGCTCGGTACGTCCCCGGTCAGCGGGCCGGGACGGTGCGGTGGAGCTGGACCGGCCCGCAGTCCGGTGAGCGCAGGTAGACGTCGAGCTGACCCGGCCGGCCCGGCACCGCGTACACCAGGAGCTCGACCGGGGAGCCGGCGTAGCTGCCGCGGTCGGTGGCCAGCAGCGGGCCGTCGGCGGGAGCCGGACAGGCCGGGGTGGCCCCACCGCCGGTGAGCCCCCGGTCGCCCTCGGCGGGTGGCGCGGCGGACGGCGAGAAGGGCTTGGCGGGGCCGTCGGGGGTGGCGTCGGCGCGGCTGAGCAATTGCTGCACCTGGGCCGCGAGCCGGTCGTCCTGGTAGACGGTGCCGCCGGCCGAGAGCTCCGCCTTGGGGGCCGCCGTGGCGTCGCCCGAGGGGGCCCCGGCCGCTGCGGGGGCGCCGGCCCGCACGGTGGTGGAGTCCGCCGCCTGCTGGTCGGCCGGCCGTAGCAGCAGTGCGCTGCCGAGGCCGACCGCGAGCAGCGCGGCCGCGGCGCCGAGCAGGACGGCGGCCCGTCGGCGGCGCGGGCGGGGACGGCCCGGACCGGTGGGGGAGGAAGCGGCGATGGCGGGCCGTCCGGGGGGCCCCGGGGGGGCTGTGGGGGAGTGCGGGGCAGTGGCGGGGCCACGGGGCGGCCCGGCGGCCGTGGCGCCCCTGTGGGTGCCCTGTGGGGCCGCAGGTGCCGACGTGGCCCGGTCGGTCGCGTCGGCGTCGGCCGCGGCCGCGGCGAGGGCCGCGTCCAGTCGTGCGGCGACGTCGGCGGGCATGACCGGGGCCGGCGCCTCGCCGAGCAGGGTGCCGATCTCGGAGAGCGCCTCGGCGGTCCCGCAGCAGTCGGCGCAGCCGTCCAGGTGCCGCCGCAGTTCCTCGGCGGTGGCGGGCTCGACCAGGTCCTCGGCGAGGTCGGCGAGTTCGTCGACCGAGGGGTGTGCTCCGACGGGGTCGGGGGAGGAGAGGGGGGCCGTCATCGCGTGCTCGCGTCTCCTTCCAGAATCGGTCGGCCGGTGTCCGGGCCTGTCCCTGTGACGGTTCTGGCCCCGGGCGGGTTCCCCGGGGGCGTCGCGCGGCCGCCCCGGGTGGTCGTGGCGGGCCCGGCCCCGCCCGGTGAGGCCGGTCCGGGCGGCGCTGTTTCACGTGAAACATCGGCTGCGCCGCCCTCGCGCAGATGCCGCACCAGGGGCAGCAGGCGGGCCCGGCCGCGGGCGCAGCGGCTCTTCACCGTCCCGACCGGCACGCCCAGCAGCTCGGCCGCCTCGGCGACCGGGTAGCCCTGCATGTCGACCAGGACCAGCGCGGCCCGCTGCTCGGGCGCCAGCTCGTCGAGCGCCGCCGCCAGCTCCCGGTGCAGCTCGGCGCGGACCACCGGGGAGTCGGCCGGTTCGGCGGAGCCGACCAGGGTGTCCAGGCGCTGCGGGTCGTCGTCGAGCGGCTTGGTGCGGCGGGAGGCGGTGCGCCGGGCGCGGTCCAGACAGGCGTTGACGACGATCCGGTGCAGCCAGGTGGTGACGGCCGAGCGGCCCTGGAAGGTGTGGGCGGCCCGGAAGGCGGAGACCAGGGCGTCCTGGAGGGCGTCGGCGGCCTCCTCGCGGTCGCCCAGGGTCCGCAGGGCGACCGCCCAGAGCCGGTCGCGGTGGCGGTCGACCAGGTACCCGAAGGCGTCCCGGTCGCCGGCGACGTGCCGGGCGAGCAGCGCCGCGTCGTCGTCCGTCCGGTCCGCCACTGTCACCCCTCGCCGTTCGTCGCCCGCCGCCGCGCGCCGGTCGCGCCGGGCGCGGCGCACCTGCCGCCCCGTCGCCCGGACCCCGGTCAGCCGGAGACCTTGACCTCGGCGACGTAGCCGCGGAACTTTCCGTCCGTATCCTTCGGCAGGCCGGTCATCCAGAGCAAGAGGTAACGCGTGGTGACCGGGGTCTCCAGGGTGTAGTCGACCGCCGTGCCGCTCTGCTTGCCGGCCGCCACCGTGAAGTCGCCCGGCTGCGCCTTGGACGGGTCGCCGGCGGCCTGCGGACCGGGGATCCGCAGCTCCGCGGTGGTGGAGCCGACGAACTGCACGTTCACCGAGCTGACGGCCTGCGCCGAGCCGAGGTCGAGCAGCAGGCCGATGCCCTCCCGGAGGGCGGGCTTGGGGCCGAGGGGGTCGTTGTACCAGGAGGTGACCCAGGTCGTGCCCGGGTCCCCGTCGATGGCCTTGCCGACCGTGTACTTGCCCCCGGGGGAGTCGCCCGCCGGGCTGTACGCCTGGGCGTCCTTGACCGGGACCGGCACCGGGGTGTGGGTGGCGGCGTGCGCGGTCGGCGACGTCCCGGAGGGCGAGGGCCCGGCCGTGACCACGGGGTTCCCGGAGTTGCGCAGGGTGTCCACCAGCTGCCAGGAGGCGACGCCGATCGCGCTGAGGGCGACCGTCCAGGCCGTCACCTTGAGCACCCGGCGCAGTCGGCGCCGACTGCGCCGGACCGGGGCGGGGCGGGCCGCGGCGGGCACCGGTCCGGTGCCGGGGGCGGCCACCACCCGGGTCGGGTTGGGCGCGGTGGGCAGTGCGTGGGTGGTGTGCCGGGGCGGCGGGGTGAAGGCGGGCAGCTGCGTCTCGGGCTGGCGGATCCGCGGCATCAGCGCGATCGCCTTGGCCAGCTGCTCCGGGGTGGAGATCGGTTCGGCGTGGTGCGGCGGGTGGTCGAACAGGGCCCGCGCGGCCAGCTCGGACAGGCCCTTGTGGACCCCGGCCCGGACCTGGTCCGGCGGTACGTCGCAGAGGTTCTTCGGCAGGCCCTGGAGGTCGTAGCGGTCCTCGGGGAACGGCCAGCGGTGGGTCAGCGCGGCGAACAGCAGCGCGCCGATGGCGCGGGTGTCGGTGCGCTCGGCGTCCTCGTCGGCGCCCTCGGCGGGCAGGCCGCGCAGGGCGGCGTCGACGGCGATGCCGTTGATCCGGTACTGGCCGCTGTCGGTGCGCAGCACGCAGCGCGGGGTGAGCCGCAGATGGGCCTGGCCGCGCCGGTGGGCGGTGGCGACCGCGTCGGTGACCTGGCGGACCATCTGGTACGCCTCGTGCGGCTCCATCGGGCCGGTGGCGAGCAGCTTGGCGAGGTCGGAGGCGTGCGGCAGCCACTCCCGCACGACGTAGACCAGCTCGCCCTCCTGGACGGCGTCCAGGACCTGGACGAAGCGCGGGTCGCCGAGCAGCGCGGCGGACTTGGCGGCGGCCAGCACCGCCCGGGCCCGCTGGTGACCGGAGGCCATCAGGTGGACGCCGACGGCCCGGCGCAGCTTCTCGTCGACCGCCCGCCAGCTGCTGAAGGTCTCGGTGTGGGAGATGCACTCCTCCAGCCGGTACCGGTGGCCGATCATGTCGCCGCTGTGCCGCAGCGGGGCGGGGAGGGTGCGCGGCAGGGTGGCGGTGTCGCGGGGGTCGTGGGTGGGCTGCGGGTCCTGCGGGGGGCGCCCGGCGGGGCCGCCCGAGGCGGCGGTGCCCGGCTTGCGCTTGGCCTCGCCGGCGGAGAGCTCGGCGCGGATCTCGTCGGCGGACAGCGGCGCGGTGATCTCCGAAGTCTCCTCGCCGACGGGGGAGGAGGCCTTCGGTGGGCCTGCGTCGGCGTCGTCGGCGTCGTCGGCGTCCTCGCCGGACGTGGTGGACGGGGCCGTCTCGCCGGCGAGCTCGTCGATCGCCGCGCCCAGTGCGGCCTCGTCCGCCGCCCCGTCAGTTGCTGACGTGTCGACGACCGCCTTGGTGCCATCAGCCACCGTGGTCCTGCCTCCCCTTGTGTCGCCCCGGCCTGAGAGAGTCGCTGGAGCGCTCGGGCCGAGGCCCCGTGCTCCAGGACAATTGTGCCCACTCTTCTCCACCGGGTACGACCGCTGAAAGGCCTTCGCGGTTGCGTGCCGGTGGAGAGATGTGGTGCAGATCCGACACTGGGCCGCCGGCTCGGGCCCGGGGGATCCCGGACGCCGACGGCGGCCCAGCACCCGCCCCGTGGGGGCGGAGATGTCCGGCCGTCCGGTTGACGCCGGTTCAGGGCATCGGACGGACGGACCGGTTGGTACGGCGGGTCAGCGGCCCAGTCGGCCGCGGACCATGCCCAGCATGGCGTTCAGCTCCTCGATCCGCAGCTTCTTCGCGATCAGCACGAAGACGGCGAGCTGGAGGCCGCCGGCCACGACGATGGTGAGCACACTGCCCAGCCAGCCGCCGACCGCCTGCTGGACCGCCAGGCTGACGCCCACGCCGACCAGCGCGGCCGGGACCGAGGCGGTGATCAGGCGAGTGTAGGTCTTGCCGATCCGCTTGGTGTCCAGGCCGCCGATCTTCTTCTTCAGCTTGGGCACCGCCACCGTCACTCCGACGGCGTACGCGATGCCGTACCCGAACGCCATGCCGGTCACGACCCACTCGGAGGGCAGGAGCGCCCAGCAGGCCAGCGAGAACGCGGCCTGGCAGGCCGCCACCCAGACGGTGTTGGAGAACGGCGTCCGGGTGTCCTCGTAGGCGTAGAACCCGCGCAGCATCACGTACTGGGCCGAGTACGGGATCAGTCCCAGCGCGAAGGCGGAGAGCATCAGGCCCACGTTGGTGGCGCTGGCCAGGTCGACGTCGTTGCCGCCCACCGCGTAGATCGAGCGGCCGATCGCCGGGCCGAGCGAGAGGAACAGGAACGCGGCCGGGACGACCGCCACCGCGGTGCTGCGCAGTCCGTACGAGAGGTCGTCGCGGACCGCGCCGGCGTCCTCGTCGGCGGCGGCCCGGGAGAGCCTGGGGAGCACCGCGCTCATGATCGAGACGACGATCACGGCCTGCGGGAGCTGCCAGATCAGCAGGGCGTTGGAGAAGGCCGTGAGGCCGACGCCGTTGTGACCGCCCTTCTCGGCGGCGCTGCCGGCCGCGGTGGCGAGCTGCGTGATGACCAGGTAGCCGGCCTGGTTGGCCAGCACGAAGAAGAAGGTCCACTTGGCGAGCCGGGCGGCCTTGCCGAGGCCGTGGCCGCGCCAGTCGAAGCGCGGCCGGTAGTGGAAGCCGGCCGCCCGCAGGTACGGGATCATCGCCAGCGCCTGGACGGTGAGACCGACCAGGGTGCCGATGCCGAGCAGCCGGACGCCCTCGGGAGAGATCGTCTCCGGGGTGACCTCGGTGCTGCCGAAGCCGCCGAACACCCAGAGGTACGCGGAGAAGGTGAAGATCACCACGATGTTGTTGAGGACCGGGGTCCACATCATCGCGCCGAACCGGCCGCGGGCGTTGAGGATCTGGCCCATCACCACGTGGATGCCCATGAAGAAGATGGTGGGCAGGCAGTACCGGGCCAGGGCCACCGTGGTGTCGGCACTGGCGCTGTTCCGCATCAGGGGGTGCGCGATCAGCTGGACCAGCAGGGGCGCCGCGAGCACGGCCACGAAGGTCACGCCCGCCAGGCCCACCATCACCAGGGTGAGCAGCCGGTTGGCGTAGGCGGTGCCGCCGTCGGCGTCGTTCTTCATGCTGCGGACCAGCTGCGGCACGAAGACGGCGTTCAGGGCGCCGCCGCCGATCAGGATGTAGAGCAGGGTGGGCAGGGTGTTCGCCGCGTTGTACGAGTCGCCCATCACGCCGAGGCCGATCGCGGCGGCGATCACCATCGTGCGCAGGAAGCCGGTGCCGCGGGAGACGAGCGTGCCGGCCGCCATGATGGCGCTGGAGTTCAGCAGGCTCGACACCTTGCCGCCGGCCGCGGGTGCCGGAGCGGCGGCGGGCGCCTCGGTGGCCAGCTCCTCCAGCGGCTCCACCGCGGGCGGGATCTGGACCGCCGCCACCTGCATGGTGGCCTCCTCCTCGGAGAGCGGCGGGTCGAACTCGATCGGCGGCACGAAGGGGCGCTGCCCGTCCGGGCCGTGGCCCTGCGGACCGGGGTGGCCGGGGTTCCCGTGGTACGCGCCGGCCGGGGGGAACGGCGCGGACGACGGGAACGGCGCCGGTCCGACGGGCGGCTGGGCCGTCGTCGACCGGGCCGCCGGCTGCTGGACCGCCGGCTGCGGGGCCGGGGGCTGCTGCTGGGCCGGCGGGCGGCCCGCGGCCTCGGCGGACCGGGCGCCGAACAGGTCGTCCACGCCCACGTACTCGGTGCTCCCGGAGTCCCAGGCCGAGTGCGCCGGGCCGGGCTGCCACTGCTGCTGGTGCTGCGGCTCGTGGCCGGCCCACTGGCCGCCGACCGGAGCCGGCTGCTCCCAGCCCGGTCCGCTCTCCTGCCAGGCCGCCGCAGGCTGCTGCTGCACCGCGCCCTGGTGGGCCGCGGCCTGCTGCGCCTGCGCCGGGGTGTCCCAGCCGGGCTGCATCGGCGGCACGGGCGGGGCGAACGTCGCCGGGGGGACCGGCATCGGGTAGCCGCCGTTCTGCGGCGGCAGCTGCGGCGGCACGTCGTACGCGGCTACCGGCTCCTGCGGTGCGGCCGGCCGGGCGGCCCGCAGGCCGTACGGGTCCTGGCCGTCCTGGTGGCCCTGGTACGCGTCGGCCGCGTACGGGTCCTGGGCGTAGGTGTCGGCCACGTACCAGTCGCCGGACGGCGACTCGGCGCCCGGCCGGCCCTCACCGCGGCCCGGCGGCCGCTCCTCGCTGCGCCCGGTCATGTCACCTCTTCGCTGTCGTGGGGGAGGCCGCCCCGGAGACGGGCGGGTATCGGCGGTGTCAAGGACCAACCTTCTCATCACTGGTGGCCCGAACCCGGCCATCTGCGGCGCTGCCGCGCGGTGTCTGCGCGGCTCCTCCACGTTCCGGCCCCTGCGGGCCGTCCTCGTCCGCCGTCCCGCGCTCCGTCCGGTCCGCCGCGTCGTCGGCCGGGGCGGACCCGTCGGTGGCCGCCGGAGCGTCGTCGAGCGGTGCGTCGTCGAGCGGCTCGTCGCCGACGGGCTCGTCACCGTGGGGCCCGTCGCCGCCGTCGTCCTCCACCTGGCGCTTGCGCTGGCGGAAGAAGCGCAGCGCCGCCAGCAGGAGCAGCACCAGGGCGCCGCCGAAGACGTAGAGCACGCCGTTGGTCACCGAAGTGACCTCCACCCGGAAGACCTGCGCCTCGCCGTACTTCTGCGGGTTCGGTCCGGTGGTCCAGAGCTGGGCGGTCACGGTCACCTGCCCGTTGTTCTGCGCCTCGGCCGGGAACCGCAGGGTGACGCTCTGCGAGGCGGGCAGCACCAGCTCCTCGGCGGGCCGGATCTTGAGCCGGTTGGCCTGGCTCGGGGACAGCACCAGCTTGAGGTTGGTGACCGGCTGGGTGAGGTCGTTGCGGACGCTGACCTGGAGCACCCCGGTGTCGCCGGCGAAGGTGATGGCGTTCTTCTTCGGGACGTACACCGCCTTGGTCAGCTCGGCGAGGTAGCCCGCCACGCCGTCCCGGTAGACGGAGCCCTCCGGGGGCTGCGCCCGCCACTCGGTCGACATCGAGCGGACCATCGCGGCGCTGAACGGGCCGCGCACCCGCTGCGGCAGGGTGAGCACGCGCATCAGGATGTCCAGATCGCTCTGGATCTTGACGGTGTCGGTCAGCGCCGAGGACGGCAGCTCGGAGGCCCGCGCCTGCGACGGGTAGTCGGTGGCCGCCGGGACGCCGGTGTTGGCCTTCGGATCGGCCGGGCCCTGGGCGAGCACGTCCAGCTTGACCGGGTCCACCCACTTGCCCGCCTGCGCCGCCTGCACGGCCGTGGCGAGCGCCTTGGCGGTGTCGGCGGTCAGGTCGCGGGGCGGCATCACCAGCAGGCCGCGCGGGTTCTGCGGCTCCTGGCGGGAGATCACGAAGGTCTCGGCGAGGAACTGCTGCACCGCCAGGGTCTGCTCCTGCGGAGTCTTCAGGTCCTTCTCGAACGGGGCGGAGACCGCCTCGTCGGCCACCACCGCGTTCTGCCCGTTGCCGATCGGGCGGACGGCGGTCGGGGTGTACTTCAGTGCGTCCGGCTCGGGCAGGCTCGCGCCGTTCACCAGGACCAGGGAGCTGCCGGTGCGTTGGGCCATGGCCGCGATCTGCTGGTCCAGGTAGCCCTGGTAGGGCCAGGCCACGTCCGAGCGGGTGTCCACCGACAGCCGGCCCTCGACGGTCAGCCGGCCCGCCGTGGCCGCCTTGCCGAGTGCGGCGTCCACGCCCGGGAGCTCGGCGGCGTTGTGCGCGATCGAGGCGATGTCCGGGTCGGCGTACGGCAGCGCCACCACCTGGCTGCCCGGCTTCGCCACGGCGGACCGGAGCTTCTCCAGCCAGGCCGCGGCGGCCGCCGAGCCGGTGCCGGCGACGGTGTTGTCCTCCTTCGCCGCCTTCTTCTCGGTGCCGGGCTTCTGCACCCGGTACGGCCTGGTCATGGCGAACGCGGTGTCCAGCAGGTCCGGGTCGACCACCCAGGTCAGACCCGGCAGCGCCGACCCGGTCTCCACCAGCTCGTAGAGCCGGCCGCCCGGCGCGAACTCCGCCGCCAGGCTGTCGTCGCGCAGCACCGAGACGGTCTGGTCGTTGTCGGACATGGTCTGCGCGGCCAGCACCGGGGCGTGGACCAGCGGCCAGAGGGTGGTGAGCTTGGAGGGCTGCGCACCGGTCGAGTCCGGGTCGTAGGGCAGGAAGGTGCGGGCGATGCCCAGCGGGCGGTCGCGCTGGTTGTCGGCGGTCGAGCCCCAGGCGTCCACGGCCAGCTCGTACACGCCCTCGGTGGACAGCTGGAGGTCGCTCACGGCGACGCTCAGCGTGTACGGCTGGCTCTGGCCCGGGCCCAGCTCGTTCAGCGCGTACTGCGGGCTGTCCAGGTCGACGCCGTCGCGGCCGATCGGGTTGGTCCGGGTGGAGACCTCCGCCAGGTCGCTGCGGGTGGTCAGCGGCTTGCCCAGCCAGGGCTTGCGCACCGCGGCGTGGGCCGACTTCAGCACCGACCTGCCGGCGTTGGTGACGTGCCCGGTGATCGTCACGGTGCCGTTCGGGACGGCCACCGGCTTGTTCACCGTCTCGATGGTCATCACCACCGGGTACTCGGCGGAGACCGCCGTCTCGGCCGCCGGGCGGGCGCCCCCGGCGGGCAGCGCGCCGGCCGGCACAGCCGGGACCAGCGCCAGCGCGGCGCCGAGCACGGCCGCGAACCGACGGACGGTGCGCGCCGCACGGCGCCCCGGACCTCGCCCGTCGGCGGCACTTCCGGTGCGTTCGGCGGCCCGCCCAGGGTGTCCGTCCGCCTCCAGGCCCGAGTGCCGTGCCGGCTCGCCCACGCGCTTCGCCCTCGCCGTTCTCGATTGCTCGCTGCTCGATGCTGTGCTGCTGCGGATGCCCCGCCGACCGGAAGGACCGGCCGTGGATCAGTGGTGAGGAACGCGTCCGCCCGATGGTCCGGTCGGCCGTGCCGGCGCGCGGCACCGCAGCTCCTCGCCGGTGCCCGAGACTCGCTCCACCCGGCATGGTAACGATGCAGCGGGTGGTGCAGTGTTGCGGGCCTTGGGGTGAGCGCCGGAAAACGCGCGGGCAGCGGGGCCGCTGAGCCACGTACCCTTGTGAGCCGTGTCCACTGCCAATGAGCCCACCGCCCACGAGTCCGGCGCCCATCATTCCAGCATCGCCACCCAGGCCGTCCCAGGGCTGAGCGAGGCGCAGACCCTGGGGCTGCAGGAACTGCTCCGGGTGTCCCCGGTCGCCGACGAGATCGCCCGCCGCTTCCAGGCCGCCGGGCACCGGCTCGCGCTGGTCGGCGGCTCGGTCCGGGACGCGCTGCTGGGCCGCCTCGGCAACGACCTGGACTTCACCACCGACGCCCGCCCGCACGAGGTCCTGAAGCTGGTCAAGGGCTGGGCGGACGCCGTCTGGGACGTCGGCATCGCCTTCGGCACGGTGGGCGCCCGCAAGGACACCCCGCAGGGCTCCTTCCTGATCGAGATCACCACGTACCGCTCCGAGGCGTACGACCGCACCTCGCGCAAGCCCGAGGTCACCTACGGCGACACCATCGAGCAGGACCTCGTCCGCCGTGACTTCACCGTCAACGCGATGGCCGTCGACCTGCCCGGCCGCGGTTTCGTCGACCCGCACCGCGGCCTGGACGACCTGGAGGCCCGGGTGCTGCGCACCCCCGCCACCCCGGAGGAGTCCTTCTCCGACGACCCGCTGCGGATGATGCGGGCCGCCCGCTTCGCCGCCCAGCTGGACTTCGAGCCGGCCCCCGAGGTCGTCGCCGCGATGACCGCGATGGCCGAGCGGATCACCATCGTCTCCGCCGAGCGGGTCCAGGCCGAGCTCAACAAGCTGCTGGTCGCCGCCCACCCGGTCAAGGGGCTGCGGCTGCTCGTCGACACCGGCCTGGCCGACCACGTGCTGCCCGAGCTGCCGGCGCTCAAGCTGGAGCGGGACGAGCACCACCGGCACAAGGACGTCTACGAGCACTCGCTGACCGTCCTGGAGCAGGCCGTCGACCTGGAGCAGGACGGCCCCGACCTCACGCTGCGCCTGGCCGCGCTGCTGCACGACATCGGCAAGCCGCGGACCCGGCGCTTCGAGTCCGACGGCCGGGTCTCCTTCCACCACCACGAGGTGGTCGGCGCCAAGATGACCCGCAAGCGGATGCGCGAGCTCAAGTACTCCAAGGAGCTCACCGAGGACGTCTCGCGCCTGGTCGAGCTGCACCTGCGCTTCCACGGCTACGGCGGCGGCGAGTGGACCGACTCGGCGGTGCGCCGATACGTCACCGACGCCGGGCCGCTGCTGGAGCGCCTGCACAAGCTCACCCGCTCCGACTGCACCACCCGCAACCGGAAGAAGGCGGCCGCGCTCTCCCGCACCTACGACGGGCTGGAGGAGCGGATCACCGAGCTGAAGGCCCAGGAGGAGCTGGACTCCGTCCGCCCCGCACTGGACGGCAACCAGATCATGGAGCTGCTGGAGCTGCGGCCGGGTCCGCAGGTCGGCAAGGCGTACAAGCACATGCTGGAGCTGCGCCTGGAGCACGGTCCGATGGAGCACGAGGAGGCGGTCGCCGCCCTCCGTGCCTGGTGGGCCGCCCAGCAGGGCTGAGCGCGACGCGGCAACGCGGGAGGGGTGGGGCGCGGCGGCGCGCGGGGCC
>NZ_JBHVWC010000119.1:0-15858 GCF_042882445.1 Kitasatospora sp. NPDC058218
ATCACCCCCGTCACCACCCGCGTCAGCGCCGGCGACGAGGAACTGGCCCGCATCACCGGGGCCCGGGTGCCCACCGGCATCCCCACCGTGATCGCTGCCCCCGTCGTCGAGCGCCCGCGCCGCAGCACCTCCACGAGCCGCAACCGCCGCAGCCGCCCCGCCTACGCCGGCGGTGACACCGGCACGGCCGCCGTGGGCCGCGTCGGCCAGGGCTCCTCCGGCCGCCGCCGGGCACCCCGACGCGTCGCCCTCGCCGCCTAGAACCCAGGCATGGGCCCGGACCGCCGCCGCGGTCCGGGCCCACCGGACTCACCGGCGCCCGCCGCCGGCCGTCCCGCCGTCGTCAGCGCCCCGACCACCGCCGGCCCCGGCGGAAGCGACCCCAAGGAGTCCGCCCATGACCCTCACCCTCGAACGCCCCGCCGCCACCACGGTCCGCGACCTCATGACCCACCCCGAGCTCCAGATCAGCGACGACGTCATGCTCGACGTGGCGATTCACATCCTCCACGGCTCCGGCGCCGACCACCTCCTGGTCCGCGACGACGACGGCCGCTGCGCGGGCCTCCTGACCCGGCGGCACCTCGCCCCGTTCCAGGCCCGCTCCCGGACCACCGCACGGACCCCGGTACGCGACATCGTCCTCGACCGGGCCCCGTTCGCCACCCCCGACATGCCCGCCGCCACCGCGGCAGCCGCCATGCGCGCCCGCGGCCTGGCCGTGTGGCCGGTCGTCGACCACGACGGCCACGCCATCGGCCTGCTCACCCTCTGAAACCGCCCACCGGCTCACGCACCACGCCCCCTTCCCACCGGCTCGGTCCCGCGTTGCGCAACCCGCGACCCTTGCGCGGTGCTGCACGAGCCGGGGGTCCCCACCGCTGCGAGGGTCACACCACCGGGGCGGTGTCCGGGGGTCGCGTCACGCGCGTTGTGTGCTGAACCCACGCACTGGCGGCGGGGTACACGTCATGACCCGGGCAGAACGGCACTGGACACCCCCGGGCTTGCACTCCGACGGGGCGAGGGCGATGAGCCGTCGTATCGGACGGTGCCGGCGGTCGAAGGGCTGGGGTGCTCGTGTCCGGGGCGGCCTGCGGTGAGCACGGTGTCGCTCACCGCGGGCCGGTCTCGTCGGCCTGGTGGGTGGGTCAGGTGTCGGCTGCGGGTTCCTGTCCGGCGTCGCGGCGGAGCTGTTCGTTGATGCGCAGGGCCTCTTCGAGCTGGTCTTCGAGGATGATGATGCGGCAGGCGGCGTCGATGGGGGTGCCCTGGTCGACGAGGTCGCGGGCGCGCATGGCGATCCGTAGTTGGTAGCGGGAGAAGCGGCGGTGTCCGCCCTCGGAGCGCAGGGGTGTGATGAGGCCCTGGTCGCCGAGGGCGCGTAGGAAGCCGGGGGTGGTGCCGGTCATCTCGGCGGCGCGGCCCATGGTGTAGGCGGGGTAGTCGTCGTCGTCGAGGGAGTCGGGGGTGTGCGGTCGAATGGTTGCCGTGGTCACTGCACCTCTTCTTGTTGTTGTGTCCGGAGACGCGCTGAGGGGCCCCGGGGCCATAGCGGCTCCCGGGGCCCCGAAGGGTTTTACACCATCTACCGGCTCTGGGGCCGGGTTCCTTGTGTCCGCACAGCCCCGGGGGAGGGGGTGTGCGGGGATCGCGTATGCGTGACCGGAAACCACCGTCCTTGCCTTGGGGTCTACGGAGTCCGCCCGGGCTGATTCCTCACGGGCCGGGCGATCCTGATGGCGCGCTGTCCCTCCATTCATCCTCTGTACTGGCTGGTTACTGCGAACTGCGGGTACGTCCAACTGCCTGGTCATGCGACCTGCTCGGTACTGCTCGTACCGGTACTGCGGTACTGCGAACTGCTTGGTCGTGCCAACTACCCGGTACTGCTGTGGCGGTCCCTGGCGGTCCCGCCGACTCCGGCAGCCAGCCCCGTCGCCCGTCCTGCTCAACCTGCTCGGCTTGGAACCCCACTGCCGGACTCCCGGCACGCGCGCCCGCAGTCTGGGCGCCTTCACCGGGATACCGCGTACTGCGACTGCCGGTACCACTCAACTGAACTTCACCTACGGGCACCGCTCCTGCTGAACCGCGGTACCGCTCGATGGCGGCCCCTGATACCTGCGGGCCGCCCGGCCCGGCCGCCGGTCCTGTCGCCTCACTGCACCAACCCTGGCTTCAGGACCCTGCAACCGTGCCGACCTGCGCACTTCTGTACTGCTGCCCGCCAGTTCGTGTCTGGCGGGTACCGCTCGACTGCTGTCTACGAGAGAAACACTAACCACGGTGCGCGGCAATGTCTACTCCGGCGGGCACAGATTTTTCGATGCCGGTCGGGGAGGTAGTCTGCGCCCCGCATGCGGTGGAGCGGCCGGTCGCCGCAGCCGCACCAGGACGGAGGGCGCCGCGTCCGGCGGCCAGGACCACGAGTGAAAGGGAGGCGAGCGGTGGAAGGGCCAGGCCGCGCGGCGGCGCGTACCCCCGACCCCCATACCCAGGCGTCGCTGGCCGCGGCCATCGCCGAGGCGGTGCGAGACCGGGACGAGCGGGTCCTGCGCCGGCTGCTGGCACGTTTTGCCGAGCAGGCCGCCATCACGGACCTGCCCGCCCTGCGAGACGCCCTCGACGCCACCGGTCAGTACGGCGACCGCCCCGCCCGCGCATGCCCACCCGGGGCCGGCTCCGAACCGTGACCAGCAGCGGCCCCGCTGCCTCGACGCCAGGGGCGCTCGCATTCCCCAGCGTGAACTCTCCGTCCAGCGCCGTTACGGCACCGCGTTCCGCTCGCTGGTCGATATGGAGCGCGAGGCGACTCGGCTGGCCCGGGCCGCGCAGCGACTCGGGGACATTGCCCGCGCAGGGCTTGGATCCGGGGATCTCGAGCCTGGCGGTGCGTGAGCCGGGGTCTGCGGATTGCTTGTGGTGGCGGAGAGGCGAGGGCCGCGGTGCGGTCGACGGCGGCCGGCCGGCCGGGCCGGCGGCGCCGGGCGGCAGCGCGGGGGTGCTCGTGGGGCGGGCTACAGCAGCATCGCCTCGAACTGGACCGCGGGGGCGATCAGGGCCTGTTCGGACCAGATGACCTTGCCCCGGGCCGTGTACCTGGTGCCCCAGCGCTCGGCCATCTGGGCGACCAGGAACAGGCCCCGGCCGCCCTCGTCCGTGGTGGCGGCGTAGCGCAGGTGCGGGGCGGTGCTGCTGCCGTCGGAGACCTCGCAGACCAGGCTGGTGTCGCGCAGCATGCGGACCCGGACCGGCTGGGTGCCGTAGCGGATGGCGTTGGTGATCAGTTCGCTGAGGATCAGCTCGGTGGTGAAGGTGAGGTCCTCCAGGCCCCACGCGGTCAGCTGGTCGGCGCACTCGGCGCGGGTGCGGGAGACGGCGGCGAAGTCGTCGGGTACGTCCCAGGTGGCGACCTGGTCGGGCTCGAACAGGTGGGTGCGGGCGACGAGGAGCGCGATGTCGTCGCCCGGGCGTGGCGGGACCAGCGCGTCGAAGACCGCTCCGCAGGTCTCCTCGGGGGATCGGCCGGCCCGGGGGGCGGTCAGTGCGGCGCGCAGTGCGGCGAGCCCGTGGTCCAGGTCGCGGTCGCGGGTCTCGACCAGCCCGTCGGTGTAGAGGACCAGCGTGGTGCCGGGGGCCAGCTGGAGTTCGGTGGTCTCGAAGGGCAGGCCGCCCACGCCGAGGGGCGGGCCGGCGGGCAGGTCGACGAGTTCCACGGTGCCGTCGGTGTGCACCAGTGCGGGCGGTGGGTGGCCGGCCCGGGCCATGGTGCAGTGTCCGGAGACCGGGTCGTAGATCGCGTACAGGCAGGTGGCGCCCGTGACGGCCGCTCCTTCGTCCTCGGTGTCGCCTTCGACGGCGGCCTCGCCCTGGTCGAGTCGGGCGACCAGGTCGTCGAGGCGGGCGATCAGCTCGTCCGGGGGCAGGTCGAGGGCGGAGAAGTTGAGCACGGCGGTGCGCAGCCGGCCCATCGTGGCGGCGGCGTGCAGGCCGTGGCCGACGACGTCGCCGACCACGAGTGCCACGCGGAAGCCGGCCAGCGGGATGACGTCGAACCAGTCCCCGCCCACTCCCTGCTGCGCCGGCAGGTAGCGGTAGGCGACGTCCAGGGCGCCCTGCTGGGGCAGGCCGCGGGGCAGCAGGCTGCGCTGGAGCGTCTCGGCCATCCGGTGCTCGCGGGTGTAGCGGCGGGCGTTGTCGACGGTGACCGCCGCGCGGGCGACCAGCTCCTCGGCGAAGGAGACGTCCTCCGGTCCGAACGGCTCGGACTCCCCCGCGCGCCAGAAGTTGACCATGCCCAGGATCAGGCCGCGTGCCTGCAGCGGCGCGGAGATCAGCGAGTGGATCCCGTACGCGAGCATCCGGTCGGCGGACTCCGGGTCGCGCGCCCGCCAGTCGGGCTCCCGGCTCAGGTCGGCGGCGAGCGTGGCGCGCCCGCTCTCCAGGGCGGCGCCCTCCGGTGTGCCGGGGGGAAGGCTGATCTGCGCGCCCACGGGGTAGAGGGGCTGGTCGTCCCGGATGCCGCTGACGGCCGTGCGGCGGATCGGCGGGCCCGACGCGGTGCCGGCGCCGGGGAGCGGTTCGTCACCGAGCAGCACCGGGTCGGCCAGCTCGACCGTGGCGAAGTCCGCGAACCGGGGGACCGCCACGTCGGCCAGCTCCTGCGCGGTCCGCACGATGTCCAGGGTGGTGCCGACCCACAGCCCGGCGTCGTAGAGCAGTTGCAGCCTGGTCCGGTCCGCCTCGGCCTGCCCGGCCAGCGCCTGCAGCTCGGTGGTGTCCCGGATGGTCACGACGCTGCCGGGCCCCGCGCCGAACGGCGCGGTCGGACGGCTGTTGACGGCGAGCAGCCGGTCCTTGGCCTGGTGCACCTCGTCGGTGGCGGCCCGCCCGGACGCCAGCAGCTCGGTCAGGCCGGGGTCCAGCCCCAGCTCGGTGACCGGCCGCCCCTCCACCTCGGGCGGCAGCTCCAGCAGCCGCCGGGCCTCGTCGTTCGCCAGCAGCACCCGGGCGTCCGCGTCGACGATCAGCACACCCTCGCGGACCGCGTGCAGCACCGCGTCGTGGTGCTCGTACATCCGCGTCATCTCGGACGGGCCCAGGCCGTGCGTCTGGCGGCGCAACCGCCGTCGCGCCAGCACCGCCCCGGCCGTGCCCGCGGCGAGCGCGGCGGCCGCCCCGCCGAGCAGGACCGGCAGCTGGCGGCTCACCGCGCCGCTGGTGTGCGCGACGGTGTAGCCCACCGACACCAGCCCAGCGACCGAACCGTCCGGCCTGGTGGCCGGCGCGGTGGTGTCCACGACCCGTCCGACGGGGGTGGCGAAGCTGCTGGTGAACGGCCCATGGAACGCCGCCCCGTACGCGCCGACGACGTGGGTCCCGATCTCCTCGGGGTCGGGCGCCGTGTAGGCGATCCCCTCGGGGCTGAAGATCACGACGTAGTCGAAGCCGCCGATCTTCCTGACGTCCTCGGCCAGCGGCTGCAGCGTGGCCGACGGGTCGGCGCTGTCCAGGGCGGTCACCACCATGGGGACCTGCGCCAGGGTGACCGCCGCGGCCCGCGTGCGCTGCGCGGCCGCACTCGTGCTGTTGTTGTGCGCCTGGAGGATGAGCGCCGTCAGCGCGGCGCCGATCAGCAGCACCACCACGATCAGCATCCACAGGAACACCTGCCCGGCGACACTGCGCACCCGCAGCCAGGAGGGCAGCCGACGCCAGGGCGACCGGCGCTGCGCCGCTTCGCCCGTGTCCTCGCCGCCGAGGCCCTGGCTGGTCTCTCGCCGCACTGGCTGGGCTCTCCCTGCATCCGGGCCGTCCCCGCACAACCGAGTCTTTCCTCACACGCTGCCACCTGGCCCGCGGACGTGCATGTCCGAAGGTGCGCCGGCCCGGTCCGGCCCGGTTCGTTCGCCTGGGCTCCCGGCGCGTCGCCGGTGATCGGCCGGGCGCCCGGCTCGGCGCTGCCGCCGCGGCTCCCGGCCGGGACGGGCCGGTGGCGGTCGCCCCTCGACGGCGCGGTACGACGGGCCCGCCGGCCGGGGCGCCGATCACGCTGCGTCGCGGTGTGGATCGCGCTGCGTCCGGAGTGCCGATCACGCTGCGTCCCGGGCCGCGGCACCCACCGGCCGGGGCCGCCGGTGGCCGGGGCCGTCAGCCGTCGTGGGTGGCCCGAAGGCCGTCGAGGGTCTCCTCGAAGCTGCGGATCAGTGCGGCGAGGCCGGTCTCGAAGGCCCGCTCGCGGAAGTCGTCCGGGGCGTTGAGCAGGGGTTCGAGCCCGGGCGGGAGGGTCTCGGCCGTCCAGCCCGCATCGGCCGGGCGGCCGAGGTGGAGGGCCGATCCGATCAGGAGGTACTCCAGGGACTGCACGACCGGGAGCACGTGCTCCTCCGGCCAGCCGGCCGCCCGCAGTACGGCGAACGCGCACGCGTACCCCCGCAGGGCGGCGGCGGACCGGGTCGGCCGGGAGGCCAGCAGCGGGACCGTGTGCGGATGGCGGGCGAGGGCGGCGCGGTACGAGCGGGCCCAGGCGTCCAGGGCGGCGGTCCACGGCCGGACGGCCGGGTCGAGGTCCATCTCGGCGACGATGAGGTCGCCGATGCCGGCGACGATCTCGTCGCGACTGGAGACGTAGTTGTAGAGCGACGGTCCCTTGACGCCGAGCCGGGCCGCGATGCGGGTGGTGGAGAGCGCGTCGGCGCCCTCCTCGTCGATCAGGGCGAGGGCGGCTCGCATGATCCCGTCCCGGGTCAGCAGCGGCCGCGGCGGCCTGCCCATTGCTGTTCGTCCTCTCGCCAGCTGTTTGTTACCCCCGGGTATTGGCTCGCGCCGTTGACTAGTGTACGTTCTCGCCCAGGTAAAACTACTGGCTCTAGTTTTAGGGGGCGTCCGGTGGATCGCGCCTGACGCCCCCTGCGGGTACCGGGTCCGACCGGCGGGGTGCCCCGCCCTCCGCCGTCCCGGTCGGACGCCGCCCGGGTTCCTTCCGCGGGGCCCTGTCGGCATGCGGCCTGGCATGCCCTTGACACCCTTCTCCCGCGGTCGCGACGCGTGCCGACGGTCGCCCCCACTGCCACCCCGACCGACGATCCACCAGACGAAAGGCCACGTTCCCGATATGAGCATCAAGGCACGGCTCGTCGCCGCAGCGGCCCTGACGGCCGCGATCACCGCCGGTCTCGCCACCCCCGCGGTCGCCGCTCCCAAGGCCCCGACGGTCCCGGCCGCCCCGGTGCAGGCGCCGGCCGCCGCCGCGAGCAGCGGCACGGTGACCGAGGCCCAGTGGCTGGCCGACGTGAGCGCCGCGATCGCGCCGGCCCGCGCGTACGTCGAGCAGCGCACGGCCGAGCCGACGAACGAGAAGCCCGCGATCGTGTTCGACATCGACAACACGACGCTCGCGACGCACTTCCACCCGTTCGCGATGTCGGGCATCGCACCGGTGGTGGAGCTGGCGCAGTACGCCCACGCCCGGGGCGTCGCGATCATCTTCGTCACCGCGCGAGTGGACTTCATCGACGCGATCACCCGGCACAGCCTGACCGAGGCCGGCTACACCGTGGACGAGCTGCACGGGCGTGACCTGTGCGATCTCTTCAAGCCGGTCCAGCGGTACAAGACGGACGAGCGGATCGAGGTCGAGAACGAGGGCTACACGATCATCGCCAGCGTCGGCAACAACTGGACCGACCTGGGTGGCGGCCACGCCGAGCGGACCTTCAAGCTGCCGGACTACGACGGCCTGCTCTCCTGACCCACCGCGCCGGGGCGGCCCGCACCGTCCGGGGCCGCCCTGCGCGCCGGGCCCGGACGGCACGGGCGAGCCGGCACGGGCGGCGCGGAAGGGGCGGCAGAGACAAGTGAACCCCCGGACCGTGGTCCGGGGGTTCCATCGGTGGGCCTAACAGGACTTGAACCTGTGGCCTCTTCCTTATCAGGGAAGCGCTCTAACCGTCTGAGCTATAGGCCCGCGTCGATGTTGCCCGCCAACATTACCACCGCCGACGCCGCGCCCGCGCCGACCGGCGGCCGCACCCGGAAGGCCTCGCGCGGGACGGGCGCCCCGGGCCGGCCGGACGGAACGGGTGTCCGGACCGGTCGCGGGGACGACGCCCGGCGGTGATCACCGGGTCCCGCCCCCGGGGCGCGGCATCACCGGTCGGTGAGCGGGGTCAGGCGGCCCGGGTAGAGGTACTCCTGCGAGGGGATGGTCGTCCCGTGGGCCCAGGCGCCGAAGAAGCCCTTGAGGTCCTTGCCCGACACCCTCGCCGCCAGGGCCTCGAACTGCGGGAACGAGGCGTTGCCGTGGGCGTGGTCGCGGGTCCAGCGCCGGAGCGTGTCGAAGAAGGCGGTGTCGCCGACGGTCCGCCGCAGCGCGTGGAGCATCAGGGAGCCCTTGTAGTAGAGGGCGGAGTCGAGTTCCTTGCCCTGACCGGGGTCGTAGAGCTTCGTGGACCAGTACGACGGCTTGTCCCTGTTCTCCTTCACCAGGCCGGCGTAGACGGCGTCGATGTCACTGCCCTTGTGCTCCTCCCACAGCTGGTTGGCGTACTGGGCGAAACACTCGGCGATGCAGCCGTCGCGCCAGTCGGTGAACGACACGCTGTCGCCGAACCACTGGTGGGCGACCTCGTGGACCAGCGCGGAGTCGTAGAGGCCGCCGGTGATGGTGGGTCGGCTCTGCGTCTCCAGGGAGAGCGCGCGGCGGCCGGGCTCCGGTGGCCAGCCGACGACGACGGCGCCGGCCGAGGAGAACGGGTACGGGCCGAACGTCGAGGTCAGGAAGGAGAGGATCCTCAGCTGCTCGGTCTCCGCCGCCGGGTCGATCTCCACGTCCGGGCTGTACGCCGTGATGACCGGCGTGCCGTCGGGCAGCTCCGACCGGTGGACGGTGAACCGGTCGATGGCGACCGTACTGGCGTAGGTCACCATCGGCCGGTCCTCGTGCCAGCGGAACGTCGTCCTGCCGTTCTCACGGGTGGTCGGCCCGGGCAGGCCGTTGCCGACGGCCGTCCAGCCGTCCGGGACGGTCGCGGTGAGGGCGAAGGTGGCCTTGTCGGAGGGGTGGTCGTTGGACGGGTACCAGGAGGTCGCGGAGTGCGGCTCGCCCGCCGCGTGCGCGCCGCCGCCCGTCAGGGGGCGCCAGCCCTCGGGGTCGGGCCGGCCGGCGTACGTCACCCGGACGTCGAAGGCGCTGCCCCTGGCCACCCGGCGGGCGGGTTCGACGTCCAGCTTGTGCGAGCCGGAGCGCGTGAACGACTTCGCCGGTGTGCCGTTCACGGTGACGGCGGAGACCTCGAAGCCCTTCAGGTCCAGCGAGAAGCGGTCCAGGGACCGGACGGCACGGGCGGTGACGGTCGTGTCGCCGTCCAGGTGGTCGGCGCGGGCCGGGTCGTACGCGATCCGGACGTCGTAGTGCGCCACGTCGTACCCGGCGTTGCCGTCCTCGGGGAAGTACGGGTCCCCGATGCCGCCCGCGGCCGAGGCGGGAACGGCCGTCAGGGCGACGCCGAGGACGGCGGCGGCGACGGCCGGCACGGTGGTGGTCGGGCGGCGGCGGTGCGGTAGTCCGCGCATCTCTGTCTCCTGGTGGGTCGGGTGGTCGGCGGTGGTCGGGTGCTCAGCCGCGGGCGGCGGGGGCGGTGGCGGCGAGCTGCCACACCACGCCGATCAGGGCGTTGGTGCTGGTCGCCTCCGTCGCCGGGTCGACGTTGGCGAGGTCGTCGCACGCCTGGTGGATGCAGTCCGAGATGCCGGTGCTGAAGCCGGACGACGGGATGCCGGCCTTCCCGAAGGACTCGTGGTCCGAGCCGCCGACGCCGATGTCGAAGGTGGCCAGGCCCCGGGCGGCGAACCAGGCCTCGAACGCCTGCTGCGCCGTGGTCTCACCGTGCTGGTCGTCGTGGACCACGAGCCACTGCCGGGTGTTCCTGCTGCCGGCCTGGTCGAGGTTGAGATAGACGTCGATCGCCTTCCGGTCGGCGGGGGAGAGGCCGTTGACGTAGTCGGCCGAACCGACCAGCCCCTGCTCCTCCGCCCCCCACCACGCGAAGCGCAGGTGCCGGGCGGGCTTCAGGCGGGCCTCGGCCACCCGGAGGGCGGTGGTCAGGACGGCGGCGGCGCCCGAGCCGTTGTCGTTGATCCCCGGGCCCGCCGCGACGCTGTCCAGGTGCGCGCCGGAGAGCAGTACGTGGTTCGGGTCGCCGCCCGGCCAGTCGGCGATCAGGTTGTAGCCCTCCGCGCCGCCGAAGGAGAAGCGGCGCAGCTCGGTGTGGAAGCCGGCCCGGTTCAGCGCGTGCCGCATGTAGGCCACCGACTCCGCGTACCCGCGGGTGCCGTGTGCGCGGTTGCCGCCGTTGCGGTCGGCGATCCGCTGCAGGGCCCGCAGGTGCGGCATCACGTCCTCCTCCGACACGGTCGGCGCGGCGGGGGTCCGGGCCCCCGTGACGGTCCCGGCCGTCGCCGCGGCGGCGGGCACGGTGGACAGCAGCAGAACCGCCCCGACCACGTGGGCGGTGAAGGACAGCAGGCGGGAGGAGGGCATCGACGGGGACCTTCCGACGGGGGACCGGGGCACGCGCCCCGGCTGACACCGCCACACTGGTCCGCCGGTGTCAGGAAGTTGTCGGGAAGCGGTACGGATCCCGTCCGCCGTCGCCGCCGACCGGCCCACCAGGGGGAACGCCCTCCGGGCGCGTTCTACGATCGAGCGCATGTGCGCACATGTCGTGGTCGCCGAGGACGATCCCAAGCAGGCCGACCTGGTCCGCCTGTACCTGGAGCGGGAGGGGCACCGCGTCGTCGTCGTCCACGACGGCCGGGCCGCGCTGGAACAGGCCCGCAGGGGCCCGGCCGAACTGCTGGTCCTCGACGTGATGATGCCCGTCATGGACGGGCTCGACGTCTGCCGCGCCCTGCGCGCGGAGTCCGCCCTCCCGGTGCTGATGCTGACCGCCCGCACCACCGAGGAGGACCTCCTGCTCGGCCTCGACCTCGGCGCCGACGACTACCTCACCAAGCCCTACAGCCCCCGGGAGCTCGTCGCCCGGGTCCGCGCCCTGCTGCGCCGCGGCGCCCGGGTGCTCCCCCCGGAGGCCCCCGGACCGGCCGCGCCGGTCGCCCGGCCCCTCACCGTCGGCTCCCTCACCGTCGACCCCCTGCGCCACGAGGTCACCGCGGACGGACGGCCCGTCAGCTGCACGCCCGCCGAGTTCCGGCTGCTGGAGGTGCTGGCCGCCCAGCCGGGCCGGGTCTTCACCCGGGCCCAGCTGCTGGAGCACCTGCACGGCATCGACCGGTACATCACCAACCGCACCGTCGACACCCACGTGATGAACCTGCGCCGCAAGATCGAACCGCATCCGCGCCGCCCCGCCAGTCTCCTGACGGTGTACGGCATCGGCTACAAGCTCGCGGAGGGGCCGCGCGGTGCGTCGTGACACCCCGCTGCGCCGTAGCCTGCTGGTCCGACTGCTCGCCCTCTCCGCCCTGGTCTCCCTCTGCTCGATCGCCGCGACGGCCTGGCTGGCCGCCCGCACCACCACGGGCGCGATCAAGCAGGAGCAGACCCAGGCCCTCGCCGACCACACCCGGATCTACGACGAACTTCTCGGCTACGCCGCGACGCACCCGGACTGGTCCGGTGCGCAGGCGACCGTACGGCGGCTCGCGGCCGACACCGGGCAGCGCATCGTGCTGGCCACGTCGCGGTTCGAACCGGTCATCGACTCCGGGTCCGCCCCGGACCGGGCCGCCGGGCCTGCCGCGCCGCCGGGGCCCGTCGGGTCCGGTGCGACGCCCACCGGCGACTCCCGGGACGCCGCCGCCGACCGGACCGCACTGCCCCGCACACCCACCACCACCGTCGACCCGCTCTCGGTCGACGTCGCGATGCTGCCCGACGCTCCCGGCGACCGGATCGACGCCCGCGCCGTGGGCCCGTTCCGGCTGACGCCCGCCGAGCGCGCGACCCTGGAGGAGGCCCTGCTGAAGCAGGCCGACTGCCTGCGGTCGGTGCTCGGGACCGAGGCGACCGTCGTCGACGACCACGCCGGGCGACCGCACCTGCGGACCGCCGACGACCGCGCGCCCGACGTGCGCTGCACGTCCCCCGTGGTGCTGACGGCTCCGACCCGCACCGAGAGCGCGGCGCTCGCCGACCTCACCGGGCTCGTCAACGCCTGCCTCGAACGCCAGCAGATCGGCCCGGTCACGCTGCCGCTCGGCCTGCAGCGGGCCCCGTCGCGCGACCCGCAGCAGGAGCAGGTGATCTCCGCCTGCCTCGCCAACGCCCGTCGGCAACAGCTCGTCCAGTACGTGGCGCCCCCGGTGCTGCTGTTCGTCGGAGCTCCCGGCGGCGCCCGGGACACGGCGCCCGCTCTGACCGCCACCCACCGCGGCCGCGTCACCGAGGTCGCCGCCCTGGTGCTGGTCCTCACCGTGGCCGTCACCGCGGCGGTCGGCCGCCGGCTCTCCCGGCCGCTGCACGCGCTCACCCACGCCGCCCGGAGGATGGCCGACGGGGACCTCTCGGCCCGGGTCGACGTGACCGGCCGCAACGAGATCGCCGGACTGGCCGCCGCCTTCAACGCCATGGCGGAGCGGCGCGGGCACCTGGAGGAACTGCGCAAGGCGATGGTGGGCGACATCGCGCACGAGCTGCGCACCCCGCTCAGCAACATCAGGGGCTGGCTGGAGGCGGTCGAGGACGGCGTCGCGGTCGCCGACCGGGCGCTGACGGGCTCACTGCTGGAGGAGGCCCTGCTGCTCCAGCACCTCATCGACGACCTGCGGGACCTCGCCGCCGCCGACGCCGGCGAGCTGGCCCTGCACCGCGAACCCGTGGACGCCGAGGACCTGCTCGGCCAGGTCGCCACCGCGCACGGGGCCCAGGCGCAGGCGTCCGGCGTGACCCTGGTCGTCGAAGCGGCCGGGGCGGACTGCCCCGAGGTCTTCGCCGACCCGGTGCGCCTGCGCCAGGCCGTGGGCAACCTGGTCGCCAATGCCGTCCGGCACACCCCGGCCGGCGGCACGGTCACCCTGCGGGCCCGCACCGAGGCGGGCAGCCTGCTCATCGAGGTCGCCGACACCGGCAGCGGCATCGCCGAGGCGGACCTGCCGTTGGTGTTCGAGCGCTTCTGGCGGGCCGAGAAGTCCCGCAACCGGCAGACCGGCGGCAGCGGTCTCGGCCTCGCCATCGTCCGCAAGCTCGCGGAGATCCACGGCGGCAGCGTCGGCGTGGCCGGCGCCCCGGGCGGGGGAGCGGTGTTCTCGGTGCGCCTCCCGCTCGGGCCGCCGGACCCGGGCGTCTGAGCGGGAGCCGGCCGGGAGGTCCGCCGAAGCGGCGCCCGGGCACGTCCACCGGACCCGGCGTCCAGGGCCCGGGACGGGCCGCCGGTGGCGACGGCCGGTCGGCCGCCACCACCGGCGGCCGGGGTCAGACGGCGAGGTGGTCGACCGTGGGGACCACGACGCCGAAGAGATCGGTGATGGTGGTCAGGCTCGCCCGCTGCAGGTCGGCGGCCGGCACGAGGCCGCCGTCGGGCGCGGTCAGGGACCGGGTGGCGGTCGCCTCGGCGACGACGGTGGGCCGGTAGCCGAGGTGGAAGGCCCCCTGGGCGGTGAAGGTGACGCACATGTGGGTCATGAACCCGGCCAGCACCAGATCGAGCCCGGCGCCCAGGTCGCGCAGCGTCTTCTCCAGGTCGGTGCGGTGGAAGGCGTCGGGGAACTGCTTGACGACCACCGGTTCGCCGTCGATCGGCGCGACCTCGGGGCTGATCGCCCCGATCTCGGCCCGGATGTCGTAGGGGGTGCCCTCGCCGCCGTCGTTGACGATGTGGACGACCCGGGCGCCGGCCGAGCGGGCGGCGGCGAGCAGGCGGGCCCCGGCGGCCAGGGCGGGCTCGACGCCTTCGAGGGCCATGACGCCGCGGCGGTAGGTGTTCTGGAAGTCGATCATGACCAGGGTGCTCTCGCCGAGGCGGGGCAGCGTGCTGTCGAGGCCGATGACGTCACGCAGGGGCGTGGAGGCAGACATGGGTGAGAGGTGTCCTTTCGGGCAGGAGACGGATTCGGTCGGGAGGCGGATATACGGGAGGAGAGAGATAAGTAGACGGATGGGTCAGGAGACGGATATCGGGAGCCGGGCCCCGGGAAACGGGCATGGCGAGGCCGCGACGGCGACGGCTCGCCCTCGGGGGCGGGAAATCGGGTCGGTCGGGGGACCGGGTTGCTCAGGGGACCGGGTCGGTCAGGACGTGGTGCGGAAGCGGCGGCGGTAGGAGGCCGGGGTGGTGTTGATCTGCTTGCGGAAGGCGCGATGCAGGGTCTCCACCGAGCCCACCCCGGTGGCTGCCGCGATCTGCTCCAGTGGCTGGTCGGTGGTCTCCAGCAGGCGGCGTGCCGCCTCGACCCGGGCCGCCTCCACATAGGCGGCCGGGCTGGTGCCGGTCTCCTGGCGGAAGACCCGGGCGAAATGGCGCTCGCTCAGGCACATCCGCCCGGCCAGTACGGATGCCGACAGGTCCTCGTCGAGGTGCTCGTTGATGAACACGCGCAACTCGTCGATGTCCCTGCGGGCCGGGGCGGGCCGGCTCAGCGGCACGCTGAACTGGCTCTGGCCGCCCTGCCGCCGCAGGTACATCACCAGCTGTCGGGCCACGGCCAGGGCCAGGTCCTCGCCGTGGTCCTCGGCGACCAGGGCGAGCGCCAGATCCATGCAGGTGCTGATGCCCGCGCCGGTCCACACCCGGCCCGAGCGGACGAAGATCGGGTCGGCATCGACCCTCACCTGCGGGTGTTCGGCCGCGAGTTGGGCCGCGGTCGACCAGTGGGTGGTCGCCCGCCGACCGTCCAGCAGCCCGGCGGCCGCGAGCAGGTGCGCTCCCACGCACACCGAGGCGATCCGCCGTGCGTGCGGAGCCGTCGCCTTCACCCATTCCACGACGGTGTCGTCGACGCGGGCCACCGGGCCGTCCGGGTGCAGGTCCACCGCGCCGGGCACCAGCAGTGTGTCCACTGCGGCACCCACCTCGGCGAAGGAGAGGTCCGCCAGCAGGCGCACCCCGGCCGACGTGACGACCGGGCCGGCCTCGGGGCCGGCCAGGCGGACCTCGTAGCCCGCCCGGCCGTCGGTCTCCCGGTTGGCCAGGGCGAAAACCTCGGCCGGGCCGGTGACGTCGAGCAGGTCGACGTCGGGGAAGACCGCGATGACGACACGGTGTGGAGTGGGCATGCATTCATCGTCAGGGCAGCGCCTGGATGACCGCAATGACGGCGATCTGTCACATCCGGCCACCGGGCGGGGCCCTCGTGTTCCAAGGAGCGGCCTCGGGCGAGGAACACCACCCCGAACCGGGCCGGCCTGGGCGTTTGCCCCTGCCGCCGAGGGCGGGTAGTGTTACCTGGTCGCTCGGCAGGGAGCACCGGACACGCAATCGCGCGGACGGTCCCGGGGCGGCCAATCCTCTTGATCACCACCTCTCTTCTCGGCTGAGTCGTGCTTCGGCGCGCCTCCGCTCGAATTGCTGTGCGGGTTTAAGTCGGTTGCGGTCGGATTCGCTTTGTGAAGCGCGGTTCGGCTAGAGTTCGAGACGTCGAAGAGGTCCCCGGACCGATAATTCGACAAAGCCTCCTGAGGAGCTCAGGCGCAGAAAGACACGGCAGAGCGATCTGCTAGAGTCGGAAGCGCCGAAAGGCCGAAGGAAAGCAAATCGGATGAACGAAGCACCGGTAAACGGAGCGGAAAACATCTGGTAAGCTGGAAACACGAAAGAACGAAGCGCCCGGAGGGCCCGCTGGAAGGCGGTCCGAAGGAAGTGTCCGTTCCTTGAGAACTCAACAGCGTGCCAAAAGTCA